>JAKJDA010000598.1 GCA_022706165.1 Candidatus Hydrogenedentota bacterium
ACCGCGGGACAACGCCGCTCAAGACATTTCGCGTCGGCATTGGCGCGGATGACCTGACCCCAACGGGGTCTTTCACCGTGTCGAACAAGCTCGTCAATCCCGATTGGTTCCACCGGGGACAGATCGTAAAGGCCGGCGATCCCGGCAATCCCCTGGGCAAATATTGGATGGGCTTTGCGGAAAAGGGAACGCCAACGAGCTACGGCATCCATGTCGCGGTCGGACAAGGCTGGATTGGAAAGTCGCGCGGACGGGGCTGCATCCGCATACGTCACGAAGACGCCGAAGCGCTGTTTCGTCTTTGCCCGCTGGGCGTCCGTGTCGATATCCTTCCCTAACATCCATTTATATATCTATATGTTTTAATTCGATATGCCTGCACGATGTGTTAGCGCGCCCGTTTCCGGGCATTTCAGCCGTCAAAACGCAGGCATGCGACGTGAAAATGACTACACAACCCGCCACGAGTTCGAGGTTCGAAGAACGGCGCCGACGGTTTGAAAATCACCTGGCAAATGCTGTAAGTTCAATGGTGTCAATAAGAACGAACGGGCGAGGGATTTTGGCATGGCAATAGCGGATTGGCGATCGGTGAATCCACCTTCTGAACTGGAGCAGGTGTTCAAGAGTTCCCCCAGCGTGCAGGTTCTGGGAAACGTCAGCGAGTTGTTCGATTTGGCCTGTGGCGGCGCTGAACGGGATTTCCATGAGGTGAAATACGATCTTCCCGATGGGCGTTCGGTGACCGAGGCCGTCGTCGCCCGGGTTCGAAACGGCATCGTGGCCAACTACGTGGACCCCTACATGCGCCGGCGCGATCCCGACTGCATGCTGGTGGCAGACGATAAGCCGACGGACAAGCCGACCTTTCAGGGCCGTTTTGGGGTAGATTTTGCCGGGCTTAGAACGCAGACATTGGAGTGGCTTGCCGGACAGGAATTGGCCATTTTCGCTTTTCGGACGGGCCAAGGCGACATGGGAGATGACGCTTTGGTTGTGGCGCCGGCGAACGCCGGTTTTTTTGCGTTTGGGCTGGCTTTGCTGCAGGGCATTATCCAGCAGGATGACTTGCCCGATCACTTTGCGCCGAAGACCATTATCTACGTGGCGCCTCCGTTTCGGCACACCCATTTCGAGGGGAAGCAGATCGTCGTCCACAATCGGACCGATGCCATCCACGAGATCTTTTCCTACAATCTTTACCCAGGTCCTAGCGCAAAAAAAGGCGTCTATGGCTCTCTGATCCGCCTCGGCGAGGAGCAGGGCTGGGTCGCCGCCCACTGCTCGGCGGTGCAGGTCATCACGCCCTACGACAATGTATTGACAATCATGCACGAAGGGGCCAGCGGCGGCGGAAAGAGCGAAATGCTGGAGCAGCCCCATCGCCTGCCCGATGGCCGTATGCTCAAGGGACGCAATGTGCTGACCGGCGAGGAGCGTTACATCGAGATTCCGCGCATGTGCGAGCTGCATCCGGTGTGCGATGACATGGCGTTGTGCCATCCCAGCATTCAGCAAAAGAACGAGAAACTTTGGCTCGTGGATGCCGAAAAAGGCTGGTTCGTGCGCGTCAACCACATTGATGAGTATGGGGCGGATCATGATTTGGAGAA
>JAKJDA010000599.1 GCA_022706165.1 Candidatus Hydrogenedentota bacterium
ACTGTCCGCAGACACCTCCCGAGCCGACAGCGGCAAAAGGAACAGGAAAACCAAGACAACACACGCCACGCGCCTTCGTATCCGGCGGTTCTTCCCCACGCCCTTGCCGTTGCGAATCCTTGCCCTATGCACTCGCGTGTCCTCCACTTGCATGCGCCATTCTATGACACGGCGCCACGGCGTGCAAACAAATTCCGCAGGACGAACGCGCCCCTATCCCGCCCCCATGCAAAACCGTTTTCCGGCTCCACCGATGGCCAGCGACCCCGCGCTCTACTCCGAGACTCGCCTTACGCTCACCAATTCCAGCCCTATCTCGTCATTCAATTCAAAACCTAGACGTGTAGGACGCAGGGTTTCCTCGTCCTCCTCGATAAGCCCGCGCGCGGCAAGCGCATCGAGTTCCCGGCCAAAGTCCGCCTGCACATTCGCGCCGAAACGTCGCCGGTAGGCATCCTTCGGAAGCCCCGCCCTCAAGCGAAGGTGCTGTATCACGGTTTCGACGCGAATCTCCGCATCGCTCAGGCGCAGGACTTCGCCCTTGGCGCCGGGATCGGCAAGATATGCCTCCGCCGTCGCCATGTTGCGTGAACGCACGCCATGTAGAAAACTGTACGCCCCCGTTCCAAACCCCGCATATTCGCGGTTCTGCCAATACACAAGATTGTGACGGCACTCAAAACCCGGCACGGCGTAACTGCTGACTTCATAACGTCGACAGCCGCCCAAAACGTCCTCCGCGAGTCCATACAACTCCAGATACGTGTCTTCATCAATCGCTTCATCCGCCTGTGCCTCAAAAGGCGTTCCCGCCTCGTAGGTAAGACCATACGCAGACACATGCGGCGGCGCGAGTCGTCCTGCTTCTTCGAGGGTAGGGCGCCATGCCTCGACAGGGCGCGCGCCAAAAATCAGGTCGAGACTCCAATTCCCAAACCGCTCCGCCACCCAGGCGCACGCACGCCGCGCCGTGGCCGCATCGTGCCTGCGTCCGAGATGCCGTAACGCCGCGTCGTCAAAACTTTGCACGCCAATGCTAATGCGATGGATATCCAAGGCCTGCCACGCATGGAGCAACTCCGGCGTGATATCGTCCGCGTTGGCTTCGAGCGAAATTTCAGGATTCTCAAATGCAAACCGGCTAAAAATTGCGCCAAGAATGCGTTCGAGCTGGCGAGGAGTGAGCAACGATGGCGTGCCGCCTCCGAAAAACACGCTTTGCGCGCACACAGGTCCATCGTAGACGTCTATCTCGCGCAATAACGCATCGACGTACGCATCCGGCGGCGCGCCGACAACCGGCTCGCGAAGAAAATCACAATACGGGCAGATCGTCCGGCAATACGGGACGTGGAGATACACGCCAATTAACGGCGAATCCGTTTCCACCTGCGGGGAGGCCAGCATACGCAGGAAACCACTCCGATCACGTTTTCGAGCGCGATCCATCCCAAAGTCCGGCTGTCGGGACCGGAACATGGACCATCGGAAAGAACAAACAACTTGCCTTCCGGAACCTGAGCGTACTGCTTGGACTTTGATTTGCCGTATGGCCCGGCAGACGATTCCCACCTGCGCTCGCAAAGAAAAGGCGCGTCAGAAAGCGGCGTG
>JAKJDA010000059.1:0-5662 GCA_022706165.1 Candidatus Hydrogenedentota bacterium
AAGCGCCGGTCAACCTGGCCTACTCGAGCCGCAACCGCAGCGCCTGTTGCCGCATCCCGATGTACTCGCACAGCCCAAAGGCCAAGCGCGTCGAATACCGCGTGCCAGACCCCAGCTGCAACCCGTACCTGGCCTTCGCGGCAATGCTGATGGCCGGTCTCGACGGCATCCAGAACAAGATCGACCCCGGCGCGCCGTTGGACAAGGACCTGTACGATCTGCCCGCCGAAGAAAAGGCCAAGGTGCCGCAGGCTCCGGGCAGCCTGACAGAATCCCTCAAGAATCTCGAAAACGATCACGAGTTCTTGATGAAGGGCGACGTGTTCACGTCCGATGTCATCGAGACCTGGATTAAGTACAAATGGGACAACGAGGTGATGCCCACCACGCTCCGGCCGCATCCCTACGAATTTTTCCTGTACTACGACATTTAATCCGCCCAGACACAACTTCCACCGGGGCGCACGCTCACGTGCGCCCCGGTCGCGCTTACAGCCAGGTCGAGGTCCGACCCAAAAGAAGATTTTGCGTGCATCGGCGTCGTTGTGCTACACTTTCTCGAGTTTTCTTCAACGGTTTATGGGCCCAAAACCCATCCGCGGCGAGCGCAGAGACGATTCTTCTCCGCAGGCCGCGCCGTGTGGACATGTCAACAGGCGGCGAAGACGGGTTAGCCCCGTACATCCCAGGAGGTTGTTGTGAAAGACGGTATCCATCCGGAATATGTCGTGGCGAAGGTGTCGTGCGCCTGCGGCAACAAATTCGAGACCCGCTCGACGAGACCGGCCATTAACGTGGAAATCTGTTCGGCCTGCCACCCGTTCTTCACCGGCAAGCAGAAGTTTATCGACAGCGAAGGCCGCGTCGACCGCTTCAACAGGAAATACGGGAAGAAGCAGTAGCCCTGCATGGAAGATCTGATGCGCCAGAAGCTCCTTGGCATCGTCGAGGAGCACGAGCGGCTGTCGGAGCTGATGTGCACACAGGAAGTCGCCTCGAGTCCGGATATCTACCGCTCGCATGCAAAGAAACAAGCGGAGATCGCCGACCTCGTCCATTGTTTTCGCGCGTTTCAAGAGGAAGAACGGCAACTCCGCGATGTGCGAGAGCTTTGGGAATCCGAGAAAGACCCCGACCTCCAGGCCCTGATCGAAGAAGAGCGCGATCACCTCGTCGCCCTGCTGGAACAACGGGAGAAGGACCTGCACCTCCTGCTCTTGCCCAAAGACCCCAACGACGCGAAAAACACCATCGTCGAGATTCGTGCGGGAACCGGCGGCGAAGAAGCCGCCTTGTTTGTCGCCGATCTCTTCCGCATGTACTCGCGCTTTGCCGAATTAAAAAATTGGAAAGTCGAGATTCTCGGTTCAAATCCCACCGGCATCGGCGGCTACAAGGAAATCACCTTCATGGTTTCCGGCCAAAACGTGTACAGTCAACTCAAATTTGAAGGCGGCGGCCATCGCGTCCAGCGCGTTCCCGCCACCGAAGCCCAAGGCCGCATCCACACCTCCGCCGTCACCGTGGCCGTGCTGCCCGAAGCCGAGGAAGTCGACGTCTCCATCGATCCAAGCGATCTGCATATCGACGTGTATCGATCCTCCGGCGCGGGCGGACAGCATGTCAACACGACGGATTCCGCGGTTCGCATCACCCACAAACCGACCGGCATTGTCGTGACCTGCCAAGACGAACGGTCGCAGCACAAAAACCGCGCCAAGGCGCTCGCCGTGTTGCGGGCGCGCCTGCTTGCGGCCAAACAGGAAGAAGAAGAAACCGCGCGCTCCGCCGACCGCAAAAGTCAGGTCGGTTCGGGCGACCGCAGCGAACGCATCCGCACATACAACTTCCCCCAAAATCGCATGACCGACCACCGCATCAACCTCACCCTATACCGCCTCGATTCCATCATGGAAGGCAACATTCAAGAAATGATAGAGGCCCTCGTCGCCGCCGATCGCGAAGCGCGCTTGATCGCCGTCTAGGAATAATTACGCGAAAACGAGCCCGGGAAGCCTTTTTGAGAGCGGTGACGCATATGTTCGAAAAGTCCATGTCCATCGGAGAATGCCTCGGCGAAGCTGCGCGCCGGCTTGCCGACGTGTCCGAAACGCCGCGCATGGACGCCGAATACCTGATGGCCCATGCCCTTGGAATCCGACGCAGCGATCTCCTCGCCAGACTTCATGCGCCAACCGTGCCATCCGCGTTCGAAGCGCTGCTCCGCCGGCGCCTTGCCTATGAGCCCATCCCCTACATCATCTCCGAATGGGAATTTTACTCCTTGCCGATACGGTGCGCGCCGCCCACCCTGGTGCCGCGGCCCGAGACCGAACATCTGGTTGAGGCCGTCCTCGACGCGGCGGGAAACGCTCCCGTGCGTATGCTGGAACTCGGCACAGGCACGGGATGCGTCGCCATGGCATTGGCGCATAATCTTCCCTCGGCGCGGATCGTCGCCACCGATCGCGCGCCGGAAGCAATCGCCCTAGCCCGCGAGAATGCGGCGCGCCTCCGCCTCGACGCCCGGATTGTCTTGCTCCAAGGAGACCTCTACCATCCCCTGAGGCCCGAGGACGCGAATTTCGACGTGATCTGTTCCAATCCACCCTATGTCGAAGAGGGACTATGGGATTCCTTGTCGCGTTCCATTCGAGACTACGAAGACCCGCGCGCCGTGCTCTCGGGTCCGGACGGCCTTGACATGATCCGCGCCCTCGTCGCGGGCGCGGGAGATTTCCTGCGGCCCGGCGGTTTTCTGGCGATGGAAATAGGAGACGGACAAGCTCACGCGGTGGGCGAAATTCTCGCGGCGCACGAGTTCGCCGCCATAACGTTCGTCAACGATCTCGCCGGAATCCGGCGCATCGCCACGGCGCGCAAACCCGTCTAAACGTTCGCTCCGCGCGATCTACCTCCGACAAACCCACCCCCCGGGAATGCCCTTCGGCGAAAAAACGATCTGATACAGCTGGATCGCGCGGGCGCGAAAAGCGCCAGCGCAACAGAGCAAATAATACTTCCAAAGCCGGTAAAAGCGATCGTCATACTCCTGCCGGAGCGCGGGCCAATGCTCGTCAAAGTTGGCGAACCAGCAGCGCAACGTCTTGTCATAATCCGCGCCGAAGCCATGAACGTCTTCGAGCACGAACAGCCCCTCCGCGGATTGGGCGATTTGCCGCATCGACGGCAGCATCGAATTCGGGAAAATATACCGCTCTATCCAGGGATCTCCCGATCGGGTCGAGACGTTCGCGGCGATGGTATGAAGCAGAAAAACCCCGTCGTCGGCGAGACAGCGGCGAACGACGCGCATGAATGTGCGGTAATTCCTGCTGCCGACATGTTCAAACATGCCGATGGAAAGAACGCGATCGAACTTCCCGTCCAGATCGCGGTAATCCTGCAGCGCGATGCGGACCGGAAACCCCGCACAGCTCTCGGCGGCGAGAACGGCTTGCTCCTGGGATACCGTGATGCCGGTGACCTCCGCGCCATACCGTTCTGCGGCGAACCGGGCCGTGCCGCCCCATCCACAGCCAATATCCGCCACGCGCATGCCCGGCGCAAGACCTAGTTTCCGGCATACAAGATCGAGCTTGGCTTCTTGCGCCTCGTCAAGCGTCGAAGCGTTGCGCCAATAGCCGCAACTGTAGATCATGCGCGCGTCCAGCATGCAGCGATAGAGCCGATTGCCGATGTCATAGTGAGTCTTGCCGATTTGATGCGCGCGCCGAGGAGATTGCAGATTGACGAGCCAGGCCGGAAGAGCGGCGAAAACGTCGCGAATTCCAAACACTCTTCTATCAAGCCGCGCCCGCAATACGCGGTGAAAAAACTCATCGAGCCGTTCGCAGTCCCACCACCCATCGACGTACGACTCGCCAAGCCCCAACGAACCGCCCCGCAACACGCGCTGGAAGAGACGATCGTCACGCACGGCCATGTCCCAAGGCGCGGCGCCATCGACGGTCACGTCCGCTTCAGACAACAATCGCTCGACGATCGTGCGCGCCCTGCCAGACATTGCCTACCCCTCCACCTTGGCCCCTTTCTCTTCACGAACGTCTCGTTTGCAACGCATTCGAACTATCCATGACAGAAGACATAGACTGTAAGGCGGTTACGAGGGACCCCATCCCCATCGCAGCGATGATAGCCACGCCCTAACTCCGGAATCAAGGACCCTGGACAGTTCGAACGCAACCCCAGAAAGGCGGAAGCGCGTTGAGCATCGAACAGGCACAGAACTCCGACGCTACCGTTGTCGGCGAGTGGGCGCTGTGCGCGGGGATGGCTGACAGCGACAGCTTTCTGCGCACGCAACCGGACCAGAATGCCAACGCCATCGCTACGAGGAGGGAGCGAGATGAGATCGAAAACAAAGGCGGAGCGCAGTTTTCGGGAACCACAGGCCAACTACAGACTCTGCAGGTAGTCCCTCAAGAGCGGCCACAAACGTTTGTACCGATCATAGCGATCATCGTATTGGCGGTGGGTAGTGGGATTGGGCTCGATGCGTTGGTCAAGCGAGACCATGGCGTTCACCCCCTCCAAGGGGGTGGCGTAGGCGCCGCAACCCGCGCCCGCGAGAATTGCCGCGCCCATCACGCCGGCTTCGGGAAACGCAAGCGTGGCGCAGGGACGCCCCAGAATGTCCGCGCACAGGCGCACCCATGGCGGCGACTTGCTTCCGCCCCCAACAACGCGAAAATCGGAGACTTCAATTCCTGTCGCGGGAAGGGCATCGAGGGATTCGCGCAGGTAGAATACGGTCCCCTCCAAAATCCCACGCAAGATATCGCCCCGACTCGTCGCGAGATGAAGGCCCGCCATGACGCCGCAGGAATCGGTGATGAAATCAGGCGGTCCCGTAGAAATGAAGTGAGGCAGAACGACCGTCTTGCTGGGCCCAGACGGCATTTCCTGCAGGAGCAACGGATAGATGTCCTGTCCATTGCGCTGGGCCTCGGCCTGTTCCGCGCGCGCGAACGTGTCGCGGTACCACTTGAGCAGGCAGCCGCCTTGGTTGTAGATGAAACAGACAAAAAGACCGTTAATAGCGTGGTGTTCCGTATTGAGTCCGCGCGGGATCATGAGTTCGGGCGAAGGGGGGTGGCGGAAAAGGGGAGCCATGCACAGGTAGGTGCCCATGCCGAGCATGGTTCGGCCTTCTTGCACGGCCCCGCAGCCAACAGCATTCGCGCATTGGTCGTGTGCGCCCGCAACCAGAACCATGTCATGCGGCAAATCCAAGGCGTCGGCCATGTCGGGGGCGATGGTTCCGATAGCTCTCCCCGAGGAAATCGGGACGGGGAGCTTGCCTGTATCAATCCCCGCCCAGTCCAAGATTTCGTCGGACCACTTTTTCTCACGCACGTTGAAGCACAAGGTCCGATTTGCGAGCGAGTAGTCTACGCAAGGGGCCGCGCCCAGCATGAAGGGGACAAAGCTTGACCACGGCAAGAATAGATCGGCCGCTTGAAAGAGTTCTGGAGCATGGGCCTTCAACCACAGCAGTTTGGTCAGGGTGAAGTGGTTGCCGAGCGTATTGCCCGTAATTCCGTAGAGAACGTCATTGGGGAAGCGCTCCCTGATCGGGGATAGAAATTCTTTGCCTCGGATGTCGTCGTTCAGAATGGACGACCCCAGGATGCGGCGG
>JAKJDA010000059.1:5672-11259 GCA_022706165.1 Candidatus Hydrogenedentota bacterium
GGGTCATGTCGGGTCCTTGCCGCGACCTGCCGAATGGCCCGCTGGGTCCTCTCCCACACGGAGGCTGCGTCCAGCTCGGAGTAGCCTGCCGTTGGTCGCTGAACGGCATATTCCTCATAGGCCAAGCCCAGACATGTCCCTGCTTCCGAAAACGCGGCGACCTTGCACCCCGTGGTCCCAATGTCAATGCCGAGAAGACTCATGGTTACGCATCCTGTTTGCAGACAGCCGCGCGCATGCCTGCAACCGCGAAGTCTTCTTCCAGCAACGCCATCGTCTTTGCATAGAGACGTTCCCGCGCGGCGGGCATATCCCCTGTCTCGCGAATCGCCGCTTCATAGCACTGGCGCACTTCCGTGGCCACATTGATCTTGGCAATGCCGCGCGTCACGGCGGCGCGCAAGAGTTCCGTCGGGATGCCCGACCCGCCATGCAACACCAACGGTATGTTGGTGACATCGCGCAAGCGGGCAAGGTGGTCAAGGTCCAGGCGCGCAGCGACTTTCTTCTGATCGCGGGCGGCTGCGGAAATAGCGCCGTGAATGTTGCCAATCGCCACGGAGAGCCAATCGCAACTCGTTTCTTGGACGAACCGGCGCGCTTCATCGAGATCCGTGAACCCTTGCCTGCTGTAGAACAGCTCCTCATATGGAGGCGCGGGGCCATCGCCGTGTCCAAACACGGCGCCAAGCTCCGCCTCGCAGGCGACGCCCGCCGCATGCGCCAGATCCGCGACGCGTTTTGTCGCCTCGATATTCCCCGCAAGGTCGAGCCGGGAACCGTCCACCATGACGGAATCGTATCCCAGGCCAATCGCCGTTTCGAAGATCGGCAGATAATCGACCTCGCGATGGTCCTCATCGATGACCGGCACATGGTCCAAATGAAGCCGCACATGGCGCAAACTTGCACAGGCGCGAAACTCGTCCATGACGGCATCGAGGCTCTTGGATTCGAATTTCATCCACTCCAGCCGGGCAACCTCGAGAAAAGCAAAGGAGTCCGTGTCGACGATGGCCCGAACAATGGGGGCAATCATCGGCAAGTAGGGGATGTTGAACGCCAATACGGCCGTGCCTGCGTTCAGGGCATTTTGCACGGCTTGTGCACTCGTGGTCATCGCTTCAACTCTCCTGCGGCAATGTTACGTCGAAACCCAAGTAACGCGTGAAAGCCTCGCGAATGGCCGCCGCGTGAAGACCCGGCGTGACGCTCACGTGGTGACGATGCCCTGTCCGTCCGATGTGTAGATACACGTCCTCGATGTTCTTGATGCGCGCGACGCCGGCACACCCGAAGAAGGCGGAGTCAATCACGTCGTCGGTGAACGCTCCTTCGCCGAGATAGAACTTCACCTTTCCTTCCGCCGTCAACATGTTGCCAAAGGTGAAGTCCGTAGGGGCGATGCGGCCCGTGTTGGGGCCGAAACTGCGGTTGGGCCCCAAGGCCGTCGCGAGGATGGCATGGTCCTCAATCTTCCCTTTGCCCACAATCATCGACGGCGGCATCGCGGAGCAGTGGAACAGAATGCACTTGTCCTCTTCGCTTCCGTAGTTGTTGTTCCAATCCAGACAGCCGGCGGCGGCTTCAGACGCCAGCCCCAGCGCGCGCATCGTGACCGCGCTGCCGATATCGGTCTCGCACGCCGCGGGAATGCCTGCGTCGTTGAGCAGGCCCATGAGAATACACGGCGATATGCTCAACTGTTCCTCGAGTTCCAGCCAGCACCGCAGCGCGATGGCATCGAGGCGATGCGCGGCGATGGTTTTGTCGATGACGACCGCGAGCTTGGCGATGTTCTCCGCCGCCGCAGCCGGAACGCCGTCCCATTGCGCGGCGCTGTGGAGGGCTTTCAACTTCGCCGCGCACGCTTCGGAGGCAGGGTCTATCGCTTTGGTCTCGGCGATGATGCCCGACAGATCGAAGGTTTCCACCGAAATCCCCTGTTTCTGCAAGGTCAACTCATCGCACCGGACGGTCTTGAACGGCGACGTGCGGGCCCCAATCATGCCGACGGTCATGTTCTTCATCCCATTGACGACGCGGCAGATCTTGGCGAATGCATCCACGTTCGCCTTGAACGCGTCACTGTCGGGGGTGACCACGTGCGGCTTGAGCGCAGTGAACGGAACGTTGTATTGACAGAAAACGTCCATGATGGAGAACTTGCCGCAGAACGCGTCACGGCGCAGTGCAGGGCCGAGTTTGTCGAGGGCATCCGGATAGGCCTGAACGAGAATCGGCGTCCCCGCTTCCTTCAGCGCGGCCACAGCCCCGGTCTCGTCGCCAAAGTTCGGCAAGCAAAGGATGACCCCGTCGTATCGGCCGCGGTTCTCTTGTAAGAAGCGGGCATAGACTCTTCCCTCGTCCGTAGTCTCGACAGCGCCATAGCGTGTGGCGTCTTCCGGCATGATCAGATGGTCATAGCCCCACTTCGCAAGAACGCGCGGCAACTCCTCCCGCGCCTCCTTCATGAGCGATGCGGGGAAAAAGCCTCGGTTTCCAAAAAACAACGCAAAAGACACTTTCCTAGACTTCATGCGATTCATCCTTTGTGGTAGAAGGCGTTCCGTTAGCTACCAAAAAAGCAGCTATCCCTTCAAAAAGCAACCCCGAACCAGCCGCTTCAGACTATGGCATTGCCGACGTCAGATACGCATTATACCAGCGCCGCAAGATATTATCCGGGAACCGCCAAAGAATCCATCCCACTGCGGTCGCCTGGACCCCTTGTAGTGTTTTCCTAAAAACGCTATGCTGATACAAGAATCAAGAGCGCGCCGATCGGGCGCGGCGCCGCTGCACAAACCGATCGCGGGCGCCGGAAATCGGACATATAAGGACTGAGCACGATGCTTCGTTGGCGACTTGTCGGCTGGATGGCGTTCGGAATGGCGCTGATAGGCGGGGCGGCGTCCGCCTTGACCTACACCAACCTCCTACCCGGCGACTCCTACGGCGAAGGCTTCGGAAGCCCCGACACCTCGCTGTACGCGCAGTCCTTCATGCCCAACGGAAACCGCTTGGATGAAATCAACCTCGTGATGCGTCACGCCGGCGGAACGAATCTGCACTTCCAGATTCTTGTGACAGCCGCGAGAAACGACGGCGGCGGCGGCATGAACATGGCTCCCGACATGACCCAAATCCTTTTTGTGAGCGAGCCCCTGGTCCTCACCGCAATCGAAACCGGCCCCACCCTCTTCTCGACATGGCCCAGCATTCCGGTGGACAGCGAAGCGGTCTACTTTGTCGTCATCGATTCCTTTACGCCCCAGGGGCCTCCGGCGGCGGCCGATATTGCGGCTTGGTCGTTCGACGTCTACGCCGACGGCGAATTCGTGTTCCTGAATGCGGGAGATTTGGCCCTCGCCCTGCTCGCGGACGCGAACCAGTACGAATGGGACCGGTGGTTTTACACGGCGGATCTCGCGCTCAAGCTCATCTACGACCAGCCGCCGTTCGTGCGCTACATTCGCCGCGCCGGAGACAACCCCACCAATGCGTCCTCGGTGGATTTCACGGTGAAATTCACCCATGCGGTCTCGGGCGTTGATCCAAGCGACTTTCACATAACCGCATCGGGCCTCGAAGGGACCTCGCTGGCGTCGGTCACGCCAATCGACGCAGCGACCTACACCGTGCGCGTCAACACAGGCACAGGCGACGGCGCGATGCGCCTGGATCTGCTGGACGACGACAGCATCCAAGACGACACCAACTTGGCGCTCAACGATGTGGGCGTGGGCAACGGCGATTTCACCTCGGGGGAATCCTACACGATCGACAAAACGCCCCCATCCCTGCTTATCGGCATCCCTTCTTCGGACCGGACGCGCTATTTGCCCGTGAGCTATGAGATCACCTACGACGGCGCCGACTCCGTGACGCTCGCCCCAAGCGACATCACGCTTGTCAGGACAGGTTCCGCCTCGGGCGCGCCCTTCGTATCAGGTTCCGGACCAGCCACCCGAACCGTGACCGTGGCGGAAATACGCGGGGAAGGAACCCTCAGCATTCAAATAGGCCCAGGCAGCGCCCGCGACATCGCCGGAAACCTTGCCCCTGCCTCCGGAGTCAGCACGACCTTCCAAGTGTTATTGGCCACCGATCTGGATTCCGACAGGGACGGCCTCCTGGATATGCAGGAAGACGAGAATGCCAACGGCATGTGGGACCACGTAGACCCTGTCTTCCCCATGCGATGGCCTTACCCCGGAAACGAGACCGATTTGCATAACTGGGACACCGACGGCGACGGCGTGTCGGACAGCATCGAAATCGTCCTAGGAACCAACCCCCTCGACCCCGAAAGCCCCCCGCATGCGCCCGGTGAAACCGGCGTTCCCGCCGTTTCTGCACTCGGTCTGGCGGTTCTTGCCGTTCTCTTGACAGGCGTCGCCTGCGTGGCGTTTCGCCGCAAACCGTCTATCCGGTAAGCGAACCGCAGCGGACAGGCCGTCTCACGGCGAATCCGCACAATCCGCATCGCCGCCATCGGAAGACGGCAAGGGAGGATGCCGCTCCACCCCCAGACATTGATCGGCGGAGGCGCACCATGCGGCGCATCCCATATCCATCCGCGGATTGCGAACCTGCCGGGCGCAGGCCCGGCAAACGCGGACAGGCTCATCCTTCCAAAATTCGATCTCCGCGCCGCACCAAGGACAGCCGAGCATGAAAATATCCTCGGGCTTCCAGTAGCGCTGATCCTGCCCCGGACACCGCGGCGGCGGACTCATGGGCGTTGTCCGCGCGGATTGGAGACGGTTGCCTTGCACTGCGGACAACGCTGCGACGCGTCGTCTTTCCAAAACTCGATCGCCACTCCGCACTCCGGACACGTCACGAGAAAGATGTCCTCCGGATGCCAGTCTTTCCGGTAAGGACCCGGACACGTAGGCTTGTCCATAGGCTATTCCTCCGGCAGTCATTTCCGCCGGCGTTCCATCGCCGCGGCAACGCTCGGAAAGCGCGCGATGTCCGTATGCGGCAGAAAAAGCGCCGACATGTACTCGTCCATATATCCGGGCGCGTTGCTGAGATCAATGTACGTCATTCGCCGCGCAAGGTCGAGTTGGCGACGGCGAAAATCCTGCGACACGGCCACCATATACGAACCGGTCAGCGAGGAATTGCCAATGAACCGGAACCGGTCGCGCGGAATATCCGGCAAAAGCCCCAAGACAATCGCTCTATCGAGCGGCAAAAAACGGCCAAATCCGCCCGCAATGTAGACGAGAGTCATATCGCCCGCCTCGATGCCAATCTGGTTCATCAACAGCGTGCACGCGGAATAAATGGCCCCCTTCGCCCGCAGAATGTTGTCTATGTCCAACTCGCTGATCGTGATCGGGGCGCCCGTGCCGCTCTGCGCTGCGGCGACAAGCGTGTAAACGGCGCGCTTGCCCTCCATGCGAATCGCCGGAGAAGAACGATCCCGCGCAAGCTTCCCGGCAGGGTCCATCCACCCGGAGAGAAACAAATTCGCCAACAAGTCGATCATGCCCGAACCGCAGATGCCGCGCGGCTCGCCTCCCCCGATCACCGAGAACGACGGTTCGCCGTTCACCGGATTCACGCGCAC
>JAKJDA010000005.1:0-2326 GCA_022706165.1 Candidatus Hydrogenedentota bacterium
CGCACCGCCAATGGTACTGCTTCTCGAGAAAGCGCCGTTCGCGCCGCACGGAAAATTCGGTGTACGCCCATATTCCAGCGACGATCGTCAACAAGATGGCGCTATACATCAAGACCGCGCTGGCCAATTCGATCTGGATCATGGCCGGCGCGCTCCCAGGGACGCCGTCACTTCGGCCCGTTGCATATCTTCGGACGCCGAAACGAACTCGAATTTCCACAGGGCGTCCGTCAGGAGCTTGACGATTCCCGCCTCGTCCTCCGGCGGAGCCTTCACTTCAACAACCTTGCCGCTTGCGTCGACCGCTATCAGCAGCGTCACGGGCTGCGAGAGGTCCGCATCCTTCACGGCGTAGAGGCCAGACAATCGGGGATAGTAGGTCACCGCACGATCGCGCGGATCCGAAAGCCACGTCAAGTCGACCGATACCCCTGCCGGCGTTTGCACAATGGCGATGCGGCCCTCCTCCTGCATGCGCGGATCCTCCAGCCCCGTCGCCCGCGAAAGGGCAAGCCGCAACGCTTCGACGCCTTGCCCCAAACGCGCCCAAGAGTCGGGCGATCGCTCGACGCGCGGCTCGCCCGCGGGACGATCGATTCGCCTGATATCCTCCGTCGCGAGCCGGGGCGGGGCCATGGGCTCAGCCGCGAAGCGCGGCAATTGGATAGTGGGCAGTTTGGGGCCTGCATCCTCCGCATCCGCGTGAAAATCCGGCATCATGAACGGGCTTCGATCGGCTTCCCAAGGCGGAAGCGGCTGGTCATTTCCGGAAAACAACGCCAGTTTCGCCAAGCGAGATCCGTCCTCGGCGGGCAAAATCTCAAGAACGCCGTACTGCGATCCCCCGCTCGGGGCCATGACCACGATGCGAAACAAGGTGACGGCGGAAAGATGCAGCAGGGCCGACACCGCCAACGCAAGCCATATGGGGCGGCTAGCCGGCAAGGCGCGGGACGCTCCGCGGCGCGATCGCGGGTTTTTCTCCCGGAAGACGCCGCCTCATGGGGCGGTCTCCGTCGGCGATTGAGCCGGAATCCGATAGCGGACAATGCCGACGCTGTTCGCCAAGCCGAGGACTTCGACCAGCCGCCCGGTGTCCACGCGGGCATCGGGGCGGATCATCAGCGCCATTTCCGGGCGGCGCTGCCGGGCCTCGGTCAGCAACTGCCCCAACTGACGCATCGTCGCCACTTCCTCGTCGTTGAAAAAAACGGGGCCCTTGTCGTCGGGACCGCCCGGCGGAGGAAGAAGGGAAACCGTGGCGTCTTGCGGATCAACTGTCCGCGCTCCCTGCGTTGCGGGCATGTGGAGAAGAATGGGCGGGCGCGTGACAAAGGAGGAGGAGAGCAAAAAAAAGGCCAACAGCAAAAACACGACGTTGATGATCGGCGTTGCGCTCATCTCGGCCACGAGTTTTCGTTTTCGTCCTCTGCGGAAATCCATGGAAAGAAAAGCCTTCCCTATCCGAGTCCATCGCGGCCTCGCGTCAACAAGTCCACCAATTCCGACGAACGCACTTCCATTTCGAGGATCATGTTGTCCACGCGCGTCACGAAATAGTTGTACGCGACCAGGGCCGGAATGGCCACCGTAAGGCCGGCCGCCGCGGTGATCAGGGCGTTGCTGACTCCCTCGGCCAGGTCCGCCGGATTCACCTGTCCCTGCAACGCGGCTATCTTATGAAACGCCTTGATCATGCCGGTGACCGTGCCCAGGAGCCCCAACAGCGGGGCGACGTTCGCGCAGGTGGCCAGCCCCGCCAGATACCGTTCCAGGCGCGGCACCTCCAGATGCCCGGCGTCCTCGATGGCCGCACGGATGTCCGCCTTGCCGCGATCCTGTTTGAGCAGGCCCGCCTTGGCCACGCGCGGCAACGGCCCCTCGGTCGTCTCGCAGACGTCCGCCGCTTCCTGCGCGCGATTTTGCCGCAACAAGGTGCGCATCGCGTCCATGAACTCGCGCATCTCGACATCGGCCTTGCGCAGCGAATACAAGCGCTCGATCGTGATCGCGAGGGCGATGATCGAACACAACAGGATGGGCCACATCAGCGGCCCGCCTTGCCAGATGATTTCGATGGGGGTCAAAGACACGGCGATTTCCTCCCGCACCCGGCCGGAACCGTCTCAATGGCTGACGAGGGTGCCCAGTCCGCGGACGGTGAACACTTCGAGCAACAAGGCGTGCGGCACGCGCCCGTCGATAATGTGCGTCTTCTTGACGTCATAGTCAAGCGCTTTGAGGCAGGCCTCCACCTTGGGAATCATGCCGCCGGAAATGACGCCGTCCCGCGTCAACGCCTCGATGTCTTGGTAGGTCACATGCT
>JAKJDA010000005.1:2336-2582 GCA_022706165.1 Candidatus Hydrogenedentota bacterium
GATCGCTCGGATCGCGCAGCAAGCCCGGCGTATCGGTCAAAAACAAAAGTTTTTCGGCTTGCAACGCCGCGGCCACTTCGCCCGCCGCGGTGTCGGCATTGATGTTCCACGTGCCGCCCTTCTCGTCGGTCGCCAAGGGAGCGATTACGGGGATCATTCCGGCTTGGCACAGCACGTTGAGGATTTGAAAATGAACGCCGGTGATCTCCCCCACAAAGCCCAGATCGGCGCCGTCGGCCGCCGTCA
>JAKJDA010000005.1:2635-16818 GCA_022706165.1 Candidatus Hydrogenedentota bacterium
CCCCTTCGATGTTCAGCAGCGACACGATCTCCTTGTTGATCGTGCCCGACAACACCATTTCGACCACGCGGATGGTTTCCTCGTCCGTTACGCGCAGGCCGTTATGGAATTTCGCCTCGACGCCCAATTGCTTGAGGCGGCGATTGATTTCCGGGCCGCCGCCGTGCACGACGACGGGGTTCATGCCGACGTACTTCAACAAGGTGATGTCTTCGGCGACGCTGTGCCGCAATACCGGGTTTTCCATCGCCGCGCCGCCGTATTTGATGACGACGGTCTTTCCTTCGAATTCGCGAATGTAGGGCAACGCCTCCACGAGCGTCGCCACTTTCTCGATAAGCGCTTGCATCTGTTTCATTAGGTTCGGTAATCCGCGTTGATGGCGACATAGTCGTGGCTGAGGTCGCACGTCCAATACGTCGCCTCGCCGGGTCCATCGCCAAGACTCACCCGTATGCGAAACGCGGGGCGCTGCATGCATGCCGCCGCTTCCGCCTCGACAAACGCAGCCGCGGCGCCGTCCCGCATGAGCTGGATGTCTTCGATCCAGATGGATAGTTTCGCCGGATCGAACGCGACGCCGCTATAGCCCGCCGCGCACGCGATCCGGCCCCAGTTCGGGTCTTGTCCGAAAAAGGCCGTCTTGCACAGCGCCGACGTCGCAATCGCCCGGGCCGTTTTTTGGGCGTTTTCGTTCGTATCCGCGCCGCTTACCGCGATCTCGACGAATTTGGTCGCGCCTTCGCCGTCGCGGACAAGGTCTTGCGCTAAATCCCTGCACAAGCCCGTCAACGCCGCTGAAAACGTCTCGTAGTCTTCCGTTCCCGGGGCCAACGCGCCCCCCCCCGCCTGGCCGTTCGCAAAACACAACACTGCATCGCTGGTGCTCATGTCGTTGTCCACGCAGATGCGATTGAACGACGCGTCCACGGCCTTCCGAAGCGCATCGCGCAACGGCCCGGCGGCCACGCTCACATCGGTCGTGATCACGCAAATCATGGTCGCCATGTTGGGGGCGATCATGCCCGAACCTTTGGCGATCGCCCCAAGACGCGCCTTGCCCCACGACAACGGCATCTCGACGGCGCGCTCCTTGGGCACGAGGTCCGTCGTCATGATGGCGCGGGCCGCGTCTCCGCCGCCCGTCGGCGACAGCGATTCCAGACAGCCGCGCACGCCGTTCCCGATACGGTCCATCGGAAGCGGCACGCCAATCACGCCCGTGCTGCATACGCACACGCGGTCCGGCGCAAGGTTCAACCCCGCCGCGACCAGCGCCGCCGTCGCTTTCACGTCGGCAAGCCCGCGATCTCCCGTGGCCGCGTTGGCATTGCCGCTATTGATGAACGCGGCCTGGGCCATTCCCCGGGCGCAAACCTGTTGATTCCATGCAATGCACGGCGCTTTCATCACGTTCGTGGTGAAAACGCCCGCCACAATCGACGGCACATCGCTCACGACAAGGGCGCAGTCCAGCTTCGCGCTGTTCGGCTTGATGCCTACCGCCACGCCCGCCGCGCGATACCCCTTCGGGGCTGTCACCCCGCCTGCAATGGCCATCATGGCGTCATCCCCCCAAACCCGAGGCCGAGCCGTTCGTCCAAGCCGAACATCACATTCAGGCACTGAATCGCCATGCCCGCCGTGCCCCCCATCAAATTGTCAATCGCGCTGACGAGGAGCAGATTGCCCGTCCGCGCATCGTTCACCCAGCCGATGTCGCAGAAATTCGATCCTCGCACATGCTTCGCTTCCGGCAAAACGCCCTCGCCCAGCACGCGCACAAACGGCTCGTGCGCATAGCGGTCGTACGCCGCCTCGATGTCGACGTCTCCGGCGAAACGAATTGTAATCGTGCTCAGAATGCCGCGGGTCAACGGCGCGACATGCGGCGTAAACTGCACCGTCGCTCTTCCCCCGAGTTCCTGCTCGATTTCGGGGATATGCTGATGGGTCCCGAGCTTGTATGCACGAAGGTTCTCGTTCATCTCGGGGAAATGATACGCCTCGTTCAACGATCGTCCCGCGCCGGAAATGCCGCTGATGCAATCGGCAACGATCGGAACCGATGGCAACGCCTGGTCCAACAATGGGCGGACCGGCAAGATGACGCTGATCGGGTAACACCCCGGCACCGCCGCCAACGTCGCCTCGCGCAAGGCCTCCCGGTAATATGGAACCAAGCCGTAGGTCGCCTCCGGAAGCCATTCCGGGGCCGTGTGTTCGCTCTTATAATAGTTGGTCCACTGAACAGGGTCCTTCAACCGGAAATCCGCCCCAATGTCCAGCACCCGGACCCCGGCGCGGCGCAGCGCCGCCACAATCGGCATCGAATGCGCGCTGGGCACTCCCACAAACACAGCATCGCATGCCTTGGCCATCGCCTCCGCGTCAAACGGCTGAAACACCAAATCCGTCGTTTTCCGAAACGCCGGCAACACCGCATCCAGCCGTTCGCCCGGAGCGCTGGTCGAGGCGACCTCGACCAAACGCGCCTTGGGATGCATCGCCAACAAGCGAATCAGCTCGCGGCCTCCATATCCCGTGGCGCCAACAATTCCCACCTTGATCACGCGACACCTCCCGTCCCGCGTCCGCGCCGTTCAACGCCTCTTTCCGGATTTCCGCCGCGGCCCGATCCAAGGCGATGCCCCAGAAAAGGCGTTCCTCGCGACAAGCCCGCACGAAACGCCCCCGGCCAAAGGAATGAACCCCGCCCGGGACGATTCTTGGGGAGTGTACAGGTCTGGCGCGACCCGCGTTGCAACGCCGGATTATACGCCCCCCTCTTCCGAGGTTGCAACAGAACGCAGCGCGCACGAAGGGCAGGGCAATTGCATTAAAAGGCCGAGGGAAATTGTGCATGGGAATAGGCATCGTTGATGTCTTTGTAGCGCCCGGTCTCTGTGCCGGGCGGGTCTGCTTGCAATGATCAATGTTGATGCTGGGGATGAAGCATTCTGGCCGCACGGATCCGGGATGGCGTGGATTCGTCGCATCGCTTGCCGTAAAACCGCCCGGCACAGAGACCGGGCGCTACAAAGACGAAACTCGGGAGCCAAATGGTAAAAGCGGGACGTATATCGGGCGGAAAAGCCCTAATGGCTCAGAATTTTAATGCGATGGCCCTGCCTCGGCCACGCCATTTCTGGAACCGTCGCCGGAGGGGAAAGGCCGGCTCAAACGGAATGTTTCCCAACGCTTCGCGCGCGCACTGTGGGAAACCCGCTTAGCGACACGAAGGAAGAGGCATGTTCGGGAAAGGCGTTACGCGCATGGAGCCGGCGCCCCCATGCAGCCATCGGGAATGGCCGGCGGCGGCGATCATCGCTCCATTGTCCACGCACAGAGAAAGGGGCGGCATGAATAGGTCGACGTCGAGTTCGGCGCGCAGCCGATCGCGCAAAAGACGGTTCGCGGCGACGCCGCCCGCCAACACCAAGCGCCGCGCGCGGGTCTGCGCAAGGGCGATGCGGGTCTTGATGAGCAACGTGTCCACCGCGGCGTGCTGAAAACTGGCGGCAAGGTCTTGGACGTTGACGCCTCCTTTGCGCCACGCATAGAGCGCCGCCGTCTTGAGTCCGCTGTAGCTGAACTCAAGTGTGTCGGATTTGGCCAGGCCGCGAGGGAAATCATAGGCGAGCGGATCGCCTCCCTCCGCTTCCTTTTGAATGGACGGTCCGCCGGGATAGGACAAGCCGAGCAGACGGGCGACCTTGTCGAAGCACTCGCCGATCGCATCGTCGCGCGTCGCGCCCAACACGATATATTCGTGCGGCCTTGGACTGTCGATGAGGCACGTGTGGCCGCCGCTGACCACCAGCGCCAGAAAGGGGAAATCGGGCGGGTCTTGCCCGAGAAAGGCGGAGAAAATGTGTCCTTCGATGTGGTGGACCGGCACCAGGGGAACGCGCCAGGCATAGGCCAGCGCCTTGGCGAAATTAACGCCGACAAGCAGCGACCCCATCAGCCCGGGGCCTTGGGTGACGGCTACGGCGTCGGGGCGATCGCCGGCCTCGGCAAGCGCCTCGCGCGTGAGTTGGCCAATGCAATGCGTATGCTGCCGCGAGGCGATTTCGGGGACGACGCCGCCGAAGCGCGCGTGAATGTCCACCTGGGAGGCGACGAGGTTGACGATCATGCGGCGGCCGTCTTCGATAACGGCGACGCCGGTCTCGTCGCAGGAGGTTTCGATGCCCAGGATGCGGCTCATTCGACCAACTCCGATGCGTGGACCAGTTCGATGCCCGCCTGCTTGATCGCCTCGAGTTCCTCGGGAAGCCGTTGCGCCGTCAAGGGGCGGAAATGGCCGATGCCGATGGCGTGTCCGTGTTTCAGGGCGGATTGGATAAGCTGCTCGATTTGCCCCGCAATGTATGCGGGATCGGCCTTGTTGTCCAGAAAAACGTTGCGCGACGCGACGGGAACGCCCAAGTCCCTGGCCACGGCGCACGCCATGCTTTTGGGCGACGTCCGGCTGTCGACGAAAAACAGGTCGCGTTGTTGAAGGCACTTCAAGAAATGCCCCATCGCCTGCGCGTCGGCCGTGAAACGCGATCCCGTATGGTTGTTCACGCCGACGGCTTCCGGTATTTCCGCCAAGGCCTCGTAGGTCAATTGGGCGATTTCGTCGGCGCTGGAGGTCGTTCGAATCATCCCCGGAAAGGCGATTCCTTGGCCCCCATTTTGCATGGGCATGTGCAACATGACCTCGAATCCTAGTTCCGCGGCGCGGCGTGCCGTTTCCGCGCCGTACGGCGTATGCGGCAGGATCGATAGGGTCAGCTTTGGGTCCAGTTGCAACACGGCCTCCGTCGCGGGGCCTCCGTAGCCGCCATCGTCAAGGATAATGGCGATGCGCGGAGGGCCTTTAGGCAGGGCGGCGGCGCCCGAATCGAGGACCAACTCGCCTTCGGTCAATCCGGACGATTCGAGCGGCAGATCGTCTTGCTCGGGCAAGACGAAGGCCGCCTTGTCGCCCCGCACGCCATTGGGCCATCCTTCCTGGGGAGCGGCGCAGACGATTTCGACGAAGGTCATCCCGTCTCGACCAAGGACCAGGGCCCGATCTTTTTTTTCCGGAACCGTCATGACGTGAACATCGAATTTGTTGACCGGAAACGCCAATCGCGTCAGGGCGCGACGGGCCGCGTCGGCATCGCCGGCGGGAATCGCGAAGCGCGTCAGAGTCCACGAGGCCGCGCCGTTTTCCTGGGGCGTTTCGACGTCGCGCGTCCATGCCACGGGGCCAAACTCGCCCCGGGAAAGGGCGTCTTCCACGGCGTCCGCCGCTTCCCGGGCTTCCTGTCGTCGATCCATCAGCGAAGAGACGGACGGCAAAAGGGTCACGAGCGCAACATCCAAAAACGCATAGCCGCCCATGCCAAGCCGCAACACGCGCCGTCCGGGATCGTCCTCGACCCGGGAAGTGCGCACGTTGTGGACGCTCAAGGCCTGCGCCAAACGCTTCTCGACGCTGTCCAGGGTCAGGCCATCCGGCAAGCGCGCCTCGACATGCTGATGCAGCCACAACACTTTCCCGTCCGGGGCGCGTTCGAGCCGGGGGTCATGCGCCTGGACGGCGTCCCGCGAAATGCCGCTCTCCTCGAGGGTTCGCAGAGCGGCTTCTGCCACGGAAACGGAGAGACTGGTCATATCGACAGGGCGCTGGCTCAAGTGCAGCGCGAGCAGATAGGCGCCTGCGCCCGCCAGCGCCAACGTCGCGGCAAGGCCGAAGACAATGCGCCCCCAGCCGCGCGCCATCCCCGCGATCCGTTTCGTTTTCGTGTCCGTCTGCGGGTCTATTTTTCGCGCAGTCATACGACGTCCACCCACTCGACCGGTCCGATATCATGGCCCAAAAAACGTCGGCCTACCTGTGCAAAAGCTTCGGGGGCATCGGTCACCAGAAATCGGAGCCGCCGATCCGCATCCTGGGAAACAAGGGAGGGGGCCATGCTCGAAACCACTTCCGCCACCACGCGCGACGTGGCGTCGGCGCTGTCCACCAACGCAACGTCTTTTCCCATCGTCTCGCCAATCACCTGTCGCAACAAAGGATAATGCGTGCATCCCAATACCAGCGTATCGATTCCGCTTTCGCGGAAATCATTCAAGTATTCGCCGGCCACTGCCAACGGAACGGGGCCTTCCGTCCAGCCTTCCTCGGCAAGCGGGACGAACAGGGGGCATGCCTTCGCAACGACATGCATGGAAGGGACAAGTTGCCGGATGATGTGTTGATAGGCGCCGCTTCGAACTGTTCCCGCCGTGCCGATAACTCCCACGCATTGGTTTCGCGTAGCGGCCACGGCGTCGCGCGCCCCTGGTTCGATGACGCCCAGCACGGGCACGTCGAGTTCCTCGCGCAGGATATCGAGCGCAAAGGCCGAGGCCGTGTTGCAGGCCACCACCAGCATCGAGATGTCGCGTTCGAGCAACAACTCGGCGCAGGCCCGCGCATAGCGGATAACGGTGTCGCGGGATTTGGCTCCGTAGGGAACGCGGGCTGTATCGCCCAGATACACCATGGGGACGCCGGGGAGCCGTTCCGCGATGCTGCGCAAGACCGTTAGGCCGCCCACGCCCGAATCGAAAATGCCGATAGCGCCCATGAAATTACGGTTCTCTCCTTCGAGTGGCGCCGGCAAGCCACGCCGTTTCGGGGGCAAAGGGCTGGGAAAAGTCAAGATGACTGTCAAAAACGCCCTGCGGCAAAACGCCTTCGACAAGAAAACGGACATTGCGAACGGGGATGTCGTTGGGGGCGGCCAGAGACGGCTGGCAGACGGTATGCGCGATCGCTTGCGCCATCAACGCTTCCGCAGAAGCGCTTCGCTTGATCCCCATGGCCAATTCCCGGGAGAAATCCACCACCAGTTCTCCAGACGGAAGCAGATAGATTCCACGCAGCGCGGCGCTCGATGGCAGCACCGGGGCTAGTCCCGGCTGGGGACCCTGCGCAAGCGCCGCAATCGCCGCGCGGCAGTTGTCCGCCGTGGACGCGCCAAGAGGGATGCGATGTGTTTGCGGCGCCAGATTCGCGTTCTCGATCCCGGCAAAATACAGTTTCACCTCTTGCAGCGACGCGGTGTTGGGCATGATAGACGTCCCCGCATCCGTCGTGTTGGCAGGCGGCGCGCCCGGAGTCAACGGCGTCCGCAACGCCAACGGATCCACGCCCTCCTTTTGCAGTTCGTGCACGATGAGGCCCAACGCGAACAGCAGGATCAGCGTTCCAAGGCCCCACAAGGCCAATAGAACACGGCGGAAAAAACGCTGCCGCTCTCGTGGACTCATGGCGCGGTCTCCGGAGATGGGGAAGCCGGGGTCATTCCCAAGTGCGTGAGAATGCCTTCAACCACGCCCGCCGCCACCGCCGCCTGGAACTCTCGGGCTTGCAGCGCCGTTTCCTCCGCAGGCGACGACACACAGCCCATTTCGACGAGCACGCCGGGCATATCGACCGTTTGGAAGAGTTGAAGAGGGACCGACCGCACGCCGCGGCTGGCGCTTCCCGTGGCGCGTTGCAACGCCGCATCCAGGGCGCGCGCCAGAGAAAGACTCGCTTCCGTCCGGGCGCGCCGATCGCCTGTCGCGCCGGACGAAACCCCTTCCGCGGAAGAAGGGGAAGCGACGAACAATTCAAAACCGGCGGCGGCGGGATCGTAGCTGGCTCCCACGTGCAAGCTGATCAACAGCGTTCCTTTCGCCTCGCGCGCCAACCGCGCGCGCGCCTGCGGCGCAAGCTCCACATCCTTCGACCGCAGCAGCGCCGGAACGACGCGTTGGGTGGCGCGCAAGGAAGCCTCCAGCGTTTTCGCCACGATCAAGGCAATGTCCTTTTCGCGCGCCCCCTGCGTCCCTTCCGCGCCCATGTCCGTGCCGCCATGACCTGCGTCGATCACGATCACGGGCATGGCCGGGGCCGCCTCCAGGGAGGATGCCGAGGGGATGGCCTCCTCGCGCAACAATTCCTCGTCCGACAACGGTTCGAGAACATCCCCGGTCGACGCCTGCGCCGGGGCCGCGACTTGACGGATCGAGACGCGAAAGGCGCGCGAGAAAAAAACAAACACGTCGTGACGGGCGATCAAAATTTCGCCGTTTTCGCGAACCGGCGGCGCGGCCAGCGCGAAGCGTCCTGCCGGCCCGTCGACTTCGACGCTGCCGAGGTTGGTCCAAGCGGTGGAACCGGCGAAATCCACGTAGATGCGGCCCGAATCCACGCGGCAATCTCCGCCTAACTGTTTCGCGACGGCGGAAAGAGAAATCCACGGGGCCCCGTCGCGATCAACCGTCGCGACGCTGGCCGAACGCGTTCCATCGGCCAGGGCCACTTCAATGTGGACGGGCTGCGTCACACAAACCGCTCGCTCCGTCCACCCGATCGCGACCGCCAGCGCGCATGCCCCTATCAGAACGGAACAGGGCGCCCGGTGAGACAGGGAACCCGCGCTTGTCAGCATCATGCAGCCCATTGATACGTGAGGAATTCTCCATCCGTTGCGGCGTGATCGCCCGGACTCAAGCCCAGAGCGCCACGATAACGCGACCCGCCACTTCCGCCACGGCCGCCAACACGCCGGCCATGGTCTCGGCGATCTGCAGCAGCACACTCGCCCATTCGGCAAGCACAACACCCTTTCCGCCTGTCCGGCGGACAGCGGCCGCCGGGCTCAGGCTTTGCTACGTATCGCTCTGGCCTTCCCGCTTGACCTGAATGCGACTTCGGATATCAAGAGCATTGCCGAGCGAAAGGGACTTCTTGGGTTTTTGAGGCGGCAATTTCGCCTTGCTCTGCAGCGCGGCGATTTCCGCGTTGAGCTTTTGCAGGCACGCCTCGCACAATTTCTTGCTGATGCTGATCGCCGGAGCGCCGCACCGGCCGCACCGCACCTGCTCCGAAGCCTTCATGCTCTGGATGCGCCCGTCGGCCAATAAACGCAGCACGCAATCCAAATTCACCCCGGCCGTTTCGGCCACCTGTTCCGCGGTTTGATTGGGCGTCTCCGCAAGCGCCTCGCGCACGGACTCGTAGTCGGCCTCCTCGTCGGCCTGACACTTGGGACACACCGGATTCTTGGCTTTTTCAAACAGTTTTTTGCATCGCGGACATTCTGCGAGCGCCATGCCTATCCTCCTTTGACGGTTGGCCAATCATAGGAGAAAGAGTCCCTATCGATATCGACATTGCCAATCACGTTCGCTTTCAACACATACCCGTCCACGGAAACATTGACGCCTGCCTTCAGGGAACGGATCGGCCGGGATCGTTCATCGCACGGAGCCTGCGCCGCGTCCGGATAGGTTATCCATATCCAGGCGCGGTAGGCTACGGGTTTATCCAGGTCCTGGCGGCCCGCGTCGCGTCCGATGGCATCCAAACGGGCCCCTGGGCGGAACAGGCAGGCATCCTCGATGCCTTGGCGGCGCAGGGCGTTCTTTTCCAATGGCCTGTCCAACAACTGCCCGCACAAGCGTTCCCGCTCGCCATCGATGGACGCCGCCCCGTTCGCTTCCGCGCCGACTCGTTCCAGGCGTTCGCGAACCCACCACGTCAGCCGCTCGATCGTCTCGCAATCGCCCTCCTGGACAGCGCGAGCATAGCGCATTGCCAGGCTGTCATCAAGTCTCTCGCGCGGCGCCACGCCCTGTTCGGCATACGCCGCGGGAAGAGGCGGCATCGTCTCCGCGATTCCGGCATCCATGTTGCGTCCTAGGACCCATACCCCTCCCGCCGCACACATCGCCCCCGCGCAGACCAGGATGAAAATGGCGCCGGTCCGTGTCCGGGAAAATGTTTGGGATGGAAGAGTCGCTTTCACGCATTCCTTGCCTGCGCGGTCCGATCGCCGCCTGCAGTCTTGTGGACGAGAGCGCGCAAACGCAGATCGTCCGCCGCCCTGATGACACTACGAGAATACCAGAGCCTTGGGGGGGCGTCAACGGCCTGTCGTGGGCATTGCATCGAAAAGCGCGCGGATGGGCATAGGAAATGGTCGTCGAGGATGTCTTTGTGGGATGGTAGGCGATTTTTTCCCGAAACGCTTTCATGCGGAACCCCTAAAAAGGGGGGCGGGCGCGAGTAGATGTTGGGGGAGGGAGGGGCTACTCGCGCCCGCGTGCGTCAGGGTAATGTGAATCTACCTGACGCGGATGTACGTGGGGTAAACCCTCTATGAACTTTCCGTGTCATGCATACATTAAACGCTGATCTGCACGTAGAGGTTACACATAAAATGGCGAGACATTACAGGCGCACGCGGCGGCGGCATTTATCGCACTCATAGGATTTTTCACAACGCGCGGCCTTGACGAAAACGCCCGCCGTCGTTCGCCTCCTTGGTCGCAAGCGCGAACGTGACTGCGAAAGCCGAGCAGAGTGTGATTTCCATAGCGATCTCGAAAACGGCGGGGCGCATGCCGGGCATGAAACGGCTCTTTGCAAAACGTCGGCGACAAGGAAAAATGTCCGTTCTGCGTGAAACGCACTAGCGGCGGGGGGGCCTGGCCCAGGCAACGGTGCGGCGAATGGCCTCGGACAGGCCGATATGTTGCGCCAGCATCAGTTCCGTGCGGGCGCGGACCGTCGAAGGAACATACCGTGCGGGCGGCTTGCCGGGTTCCGGCCGCTGCGCAATGCGCACCTCCACCGAGGGGCCGCAAACCTCGGCCACGCGTTCGGCCAAGGTCGCAACGGTCACCTCCTCTTCCGAACCGACGTTGTACGGACGGCTCGGCTCTGCGCGCAGGAGCAGGGTCCACAACCAAATCGCCAAATCCGCCGCGTACAAATACGACCGATAGGGCGTGCCGTCGCCGCGGACGATGATCGGGCCGCCCGCAAGCGCGTCGCGAATGAAATTTCCCGCCGCGAAATGCGCATCGAGAGGCAAATAGGGCCCGACAAACGCGAAACACCGCGCAATCACCGGCTCCAGGCCGTGCTGCTTTGCGTATAGCGCGCAAAGAGTTTCCGCGGCGCGCTTTCCCTCGCCGTACGCTGAATGGAAATCGTGCGGCGCCGGCGCGCCGGCGTAGCCCTCCGGCATGTGCGTCATCTCCGGCGGTTGCGCGCCATAGACCGCCCCGCTGCTCGTGAACAGCATCCGCCGGGCTCCGCATTGCCGGGCGAACTCGAGCGTGCGCTGCGTGCCGGAGACGATCCCGTCGAATACGGCGATCGGGTAGGTTGCCGTGATGTGTTGGCCGCTGTCGGCGGCGGCGTGGATGATATGCGTGAAGTTGCCGTGCGGAAAGGGGAACGTGCGCATGTCGCCTTGCCAAAAGGAAATCGCCGGATGTGAGACGAGATGCCGAGCCTTTCGCGCAAACGCCTCCGGGTCTCGGCTCAGCGCCGTGACGGAGGCTTCGAGTTTCAGGGCGTCGTTGGCCCACACGAAGGTTTCAAGCAGCCACGAACCGAAGAATCCCGTGGCTCCGGTGAGAAACAACCGCGCCCCGCGAAGACCCTCCCATATCGGACGGGTATGTTCCAGCACATGATCCAGGTCTTGCGCCAACGCATTGCGCATGGACAGCCCCCTCTCTTGCGCGCCCCCGATCCGCGTTGGCGGACGGGGTCAGAGAACCGGCTCCGGCGAGGGGAACAGCGCCAGTTGGTCCTCCTCCGGCAATTCCGAGATGTTGCCCGCCTTGAACGGCGGCGGCAGCGGCATGTCGAAAGGCCGCGTGCGATTGTTGTAGCGCCCCGTCACCGCCAATCGGCGAAACTCCTGCGGCGTGGCGAAATCGTCCTCGGTCTCGATCCAGAATTTGTTCAGGAAATTGAGGCCGTGTGCGTCCGACGCATAGAGTCCCGCCAAGCCGTGCTCTGCCGCGAACAGCCGCGCCGCCTCGACCCACTCCGGTTGCGGATGGTTGCACGTGCACAATTCGATCGCATCGGCCGCCAGGCAATAGCGGGGCAGCGATTCGTTCCAGCGAAAAGGATGCGCGATCACGGTCAAAAAACCGTCTGCGCTCGCCTGGGCCAAGAGTTGATGCGGCAACCGGAGTTCCTCGTACGCCGGATCGTCGGCCCCCAGCACCAGCACATCGATTCGATCCGGCAACGACACCTCGATGCCCGAAAACACCCGCACCTTCCGGCTGAGCCGCTGCAACGCCGATAGTTCGTCCTTTCGCCAAACGCGGCCGTGATCGGTCAAAAAAATCGCCCCATAGCCCATCGCTTCGGCCATGGCGACGAGATCGCGCGGCTGGATGCGCGAACATGCGGAATAGTCGCGCGTGTGACTATGAATCTCGACTTTCATGCCTCGTCCTTTTTCGCGGCGCCTGTCATGCGCTGCGGCCAATCGCCGCACACTCCCGATCCTACCATTCCGGCAAGAATAAATCACGAAAGCGAATCCGCAAACGCGGTTCTCCTTCATGGGGTTCACGTGGTTTCGTGGAGGAACTAGGCCATGCGACCGCCCGGCACGGAGACCGGGGCTACGTGCTGCGAGCGGCCTTTGGCTCCTCAAAAGGCGGACGACAAGGACTCAATCGGATGGGATGCTGGCCGCTGCGTGTAGAAATGCGATGCCAGGGGAGGTATCAGGGCAATCGCATTACATGGCCGAGGGAAATGGTGCATGGGAATAGCCATCGTTAATGTCTTTGTAGCGCCCGGTCTCCGTGCCGGGCGGTTTTACGGCAAACGATGAGACGAATCCACACCGCCCCGGATCAGTGCGCCCAGACCCGCCCGGCACAGAGACCGGGCGCTACAAAGACGGAAATCGTGCGCCAAACGGTGAAATCGGGACGTATATGGAGCCAAAAAGCCCTAATGACTCAGAATTTTGTTGCAATGGCCCCGGGAGAGGTATTTCTTGACAAAATCGTGGTTTATGAAGATACTATGATCGGCACGGAATGGAGGAGGCCGGTGTCGCGCAAGGATTCTTTTTTGTGCGTATGAGGACCGGGGAAGGGGAACAGATGCGGGAGGACCGGCGGGTATGCGCATTGCCTTTCTAGGCACGCGTGGGATACCGGCGAACTACGGCGGATTTGAGACGTTTGCCGAGGAGCTCAGCGTGCGGTTAGCGGCGCGGGGGCATGAAGTCACGGTCTACTGCCGCAAGGCGAGCTATGCCGATTGTGCAGCAACCTACTGCGGGGTGCGGCGGGTAACGCTGGGCAGCGTCCATACCAAGTACCTGGACACGCTCTCGCATACCTGTTTATCGACGCTCCATCTGTTGCCCGAGAAGGTGGACATCGCGTACTACTGCAATTCGGCAAATGCCTGTTTCACGTGGCTGCCGCGCGTGTTTGGGGCGAAGGTCGTGCTGAACACCGACGGGCTCGAGTGGGAACGCGCAAAGTGGAACTGGGCGGGCAAGACGTATTACCGGCTTTCCGAGCATCTTGCCGCGTTGTTTCCCGACCGGCTGGTGTCGGATTCTCGGGTGATCCAGCGGTATTACAAGGAGAAATTCGGGGTCGACAGCTCGTTCGTCGCATACGGCGCGGATCCGCTCGAACGCGGGTATGGCGCGGAACGACTGGCCGAATTGGGCGTTGAACCGGAAAAGTATTTTTTGTACGTCAGCCGGCTCGAACCGGAGAACAACGCGCACTTGGTGGTGAAGGCCTTCGAGCAAACGCCGGCGGACTTCGCGTTGCTGATGGTGGGCGGGGCTCCGTTTGCGCACGATTATATTCGCGAACTGAAGTCGACCCGCGACCCGCGCATCCGTTTTCTTGGGCCGCTGTACGGCGAAACCTACAAGGCGCTGCGCGCGAACGCGTATGTTTACGTGAACGCCATGGAAGTCGGCGGCACGCACCCGGCGATCCTTGAAGCGATGGGCGCGGGCAACTGTGTGCTCGTGAGCGACATTGCGTACAATACAGAAGCGGTGGCCGAGGCGGGGGTGACGTTCCGCAACAAGGATGTCGTCGATCTGCGCGAGAAAATGGCGTATCTTGTCGATCATCCGGACGAAGTGCGTGCGTATGGGCGCAAGGCGGCGGTCCGGGCGCTCGCGGAGTACGACTGGGAAAACGTGACGAGCGCGTACGAAACGCTCTTTCAGGAGTTGCTGGAAGGCAAGCGGCCTCTTTCGACGTGAAAGGCGCCGGTCGTGACGGGACAAGGCAACGGAGAGATGGACGAATGACTCTGGACTGGCGCGGGCGAACCGTGGCGGTGACCGGCGCGG
>JAKJDA010000005.1:16831-21634 GCA_022706165.1 Candidatus Hydrogenedentota bacterium
TTATCGGCAGTCATCTGACCGAACGCTTGCTTGGGCTGGGCGCGCACGTCCGTGCGGTGGTTCACGGCAACATGCGCGGCAGCGTCGGCCACCTGTCCCGCACGCCCGCGGAGTGTCTGGATCGACTGGAAATTCTTCACGGCAATATTTGCGACGTCGCGTTCGTGCATCAGGTCCTGCGGGACATGGACACCGTGTTTCATTTGGCCGCGATCACGAGCGTGGCCTATGCCTACTCGAATCCCGAGGAAACCATCCTGACCAACGTGTCGGGCACCGTGAACATCTGCACGGCGGCGCGGGCCGCCAAGCCGCGCCGCATGGTCCATGTATCGTCCGCTGGCGTGTATGCAAGCACCGATATGGACGAGCCCATCAGCGAGACCCATCCCGTGCGCGCCTACAACCCGTACACCGCGTCCAAGCTGGCGGCGGACAACGTTGTCGAAAGCTTTCATCTGTCCTACGATATCCCCGTTGCGACATGCCGTATCTTCAACGCATACGGGCCGCGCATCAGCCGGTTCCTGGTGATCCCGACGATTATCACGCAGTTGCTCAAGGGCAACGAACTGCGCCTGGGAGACCTCTCGCCGACGCGGAACTTCACGTACGTCGACGACATCATCACCGCGTTCATCCGGATGGCCGAGGAAGACAGCGTGGTGGGCGAGGTGGTGAATTTCGGTTCGCCGCGCGCGGTGACGATCGGACAGCTCGCGCAGATCATCGCCGATCTCATGGGGCGCGATGTCGAGATCATCACGGAAGACAATCGTCTGCGCCCCTCCAAAAGCGAGATACAACGCGTGCTCGCGGATAGTTCCAAAGCGAAGCGCATATTGGGATGGGAACCGACCGTCGACCTGGAAGAAGGTCTGCGGCGCACCATCGAATGGGTCCAAACGGCCTCCGAAAAACAACGATGAAACAGACCGCGACCCAAAAGAGCCGGCGGAATATTCGCCCCGCCTTCGTCCAGATGCTGGGGGGCGCGGTCGTTTGCGCGTGCGCGCTGATGGCGGGGCCGTGGGCGTGGGCGGACCCGGAGATTCACTATCACGGGTTTCAGTTGGACGAGCAGATCAAGGTGATCTTCGAACAGGAAAACGGGTTGGTCCGCATCACGCTGGTCTCGCGAACGCGTCCGGTCGGAATCGAGCCGAATCAGGAGCCGGAGGATCCGGAGAAAGCCCTGCTGGGCCGCCACGCCCAGCGACGCGTGCTGGCGCAAGCGCGCGCCGAGGTGCTGAAGCCATCAGCTCCAAACTATTTGCGCAATCCCGGCCAACGTTATAGAGTGATCGTCGAGGGCGTGTCCATCTGTCCCGAGTACGCGACGGTGTTCGAAGTCAACGCGGCCCAGGCGCGCAAAACGATGGAAGGGGAAATACGCAAGCTCGCGGCCCGCGCATACGGCGTCGATCGCATCGCGCTTGGATACGCGGCCACGATGGTTCCGGACATTCTGAATCAGGCGGATCGCATGCCCGCGGCCCTGTCGGACACGGTGCTGCGCAGCGAGGTAGGACGGATTCGCGTCTCGAAGGGGACGCTGCAACGCCGGGCGCTTCCCACGACGGCCCCATCGATGGCCGGTCCGTTGCCCGAAGCCCCGACGTCGCCCGCGGAACAGGAAGCAAACCTGCAAGGGGTCGCCCCGCGGTGAACGCGCCATGCGTTTTTCGCGGCACAACGAACCCGGGGGAGGGATCTATGGTTGCACACGCTATTCGTCGGAGTTGCTGGATCGCCATTGCGGCGCTGGCGCTGACCGGTCTGGGCTGCGCCACGTCGACCGGCATCACCGTCATCGATCCCGCCGGCAAGACCATGCGCGTCACGCCTGAGGAAATGGCGGCCATGAGCGGCGGCGATCAGCCGTATCTGCTTCAGGTTGGCGACGAGATCGATCTGGCGTTTCGCGTCAAAAACTTCAGCCAGGGCGATGTTCCGTGGGACTATCGCCTTGAGGTCGGCGACAGCATGGAGGTCCGGCTCAGCCCGGAAACCCTCGACAGTTCGCGGTATCTCATCGACACGGGCGACGTCATTGGCGTGAGTTTCCTCAACAACTGGCCGCTGAACGTCACGCGCACGGTCCGGCCCGATGGGAAGGTGAGCCTGACCCAAGTCGGCGACGTGCAGGCGGCGGGTCTGACGCCGCCCGAGCTGCAGCAGCGACTCGTCGATCTCTACAAAGCCACGCAGATCATCCAGGGCGAACCGGACATCACCGTGAACGTGGACTTCGTGAATCTCGACCGTCTCGAAAGCGTGAGCCGCAACGTCACCGTCCGCGCCGACGGCAAGATACGTCTGCCGGGATTGAAGACCGATGTGCATGTGGCGGGGTTGACCTTGACCGAGGCGGCCGGCGCGCTCGGCGATCAGATGCTCGCGCTGATGCGCAACAAGCCTATCGTGGGGCTGGTCGTGTTTCCCGGCATCAACCACGCGCTCGCGAGCATGAACGGCGTGTTGACGATTCGTCCCGACGGCAAGATTTCCGTGCCGCGCATCGGCGATGTGCAGGCGGCGGGATTCAGCGTCGAAGAACTGCGGACGCGTCTGGGCGAATCGGCCAAGACGGTCGCCTTCAACCCGATCGATCCGGCGGTCCGCTTGGTCACGGCGACGGGATCGCGCGTATACGTCGGCGGCGAAGTCGGCGTGCCGGGCGTGTACCCCTTGGCCAGCAGCCCGACGGCGCTCCAGGCCATCATGATGGCGCGCGGCCTGCAGAACACGTCGCGGCTGCGTTCGGTCATCGTCATGCGCCGCAACCCCGAAGGCAAGCCGTTCGTCTTCAAGACAAACCTGTACATGGCGCTTTACAAGGGCTACACCGAAAACGACATCGCGTTGCGGCCTTTCGACGTCGTGTACGTGCCAAAAAAGATGGTGTCGCGCGCCAATCTCTTCGTCACCCAATACATCGACGACATCGTGCCTTTCAACAATTCCCTGGGTGTTAGCGGAACCTATTATCTCAACACCCAGAGAGTCCATTCGGTGTCGCATAACGGCAACCTGAATCTGAATGTCGGCCCCGGATCGTTTGTCCCGTAACGCACGGGCGCGCGGGCCTCATCTCCACGGGGACCCTCCGCGAATGGAAACATGAAACGGTCCGATTCCGGATCGGACGCACATGAGTGCCCGCCGCGCGGGCGAAGGGGGTAGGGTCATGGAACAACGGCAACTGTTCCTCCGAGACGTCTTGACGGTGTTGTTCAAGCGCAAGGTCTCCATCGCGGTCTTCGTGCTGGCCGTCTTCGCCGTGGTGTTCGCCGGCAACTTCGCGTGGCCGCCCGCCTACGAGTCCTCGGCGAAAATACGCCTGATGCGCGGACGCGAAGTGTCGCAAGTCGATCCGACCGTCGTGCGTTCTTCCTCGGGCATCGCCGCGGTGCAACTGAGCCGCGAAGACGTCAACTCCGAAATCGATCTCTTGTACAGCAACGACGTGCTGCAAGAAGTCGTGAAGCAGACCGGGCTGGACAAGCCCGTTCCCGCCGAAGCGGGGCTGTTGCGTCGCGGATACTACGCGGCGGCGCATGCCGCCAAAAGCGCGCTGTACGCGCTCGGCCTCAAGCACAGGCCGAATGCCGTTCAAGAAGCCGTCGAATCGTTGCACAAGGCGCTCGATGTAGAGTTGGTCAAAGACTCGCATGTGCTGGACGTTCGCGTGCGGCAACGTTCGCCGGAACAGGCCCAGAACGTTTTGCAGGAGTTGCTCAAGGTTTACACGCTCAAGCACATTGACGTGTTTTCGACCCCCAAGTCCGTCGCCTTCTTCGAAGACCAGATGAAAATCGTCCAGGACAAACTCAGTCAAGCGCAACAGGCGCTCGAAGCGTTCCGCGCGGAAAACAAGGTCGTCTCGCTCGATACGGAAAAGACCCTTCTTCTCGAGCAATACACCGACGCGAAACGCCTGCTGACACAGCTTGTCGAAACCGAGGCCGCCGCCGCCGCCGCGCCCGGCGTCTCGGGCGTTTCGTTGGAGGAATCCGGCATCACCCAGACGCTTTCGCGGACGACCAACAGCGCCGTGGTGACCGAACTGCAACTGCGGCTGCTCGAATTGCTGTTGCAACGCAACCGGCTCGAGCAATCGTTGGGCCCCAAACATCCCGAAGTTATCGGCGTGCGCCGCGAAATCGAGGGCGCGCAGGCTCGTCTGCAGGACGCCATCCAGAGCGCGCGGAAAAACACCGAATTCAAGCTGAGCGAATTGGAAAAGCGGCTTCAAGAACTCAACCAGGTCCAGGCGCGGCTCGAGGACCTTGAGCGCGAAGCGCGGATTCAATCGGAATCCTTCGAGTATTACGCGAAGAAAATGGAAGAGGCGCGCGTGGCCGACGAGATGAGCAAACAAGACATGTCCAACGTCAAGGTCGTGTCCGAGCCCAATGCGCCGGTCAATCCGGTGACGCCGCGCAAAACCCTGAACCTGCTGCTAGCGTTGATCGGGGGACTCATTGGCGGTTTTCCAAGGGCCATACGAGCAGCTCGACCCGAAGGAGGCCCAGCGTCTGCGGGCGTTGCTCGACGCGATGGACGGCGAAAAGCCGCGAAGCCTTCTCGAAGTCATCAGCGCGACTCAAGACGAATCCTCGCATCACGTCGCTCGCGCGCTGGCCGAGGCGTACGCCGAAAACCCCGAAACCCGCACGGTGTTCATCGATCTCGTGGGCGACGGCATCGAGGATATTCCCAGCGGACGCGGCCTTCTGGACGTGCTTCAAGGCGATGCGTCGCTGGACGACGTCATGACGCGGACGGGGCTCCTGAGCG
>JAKJDA010000600.1 GCA_022706165.1 Candidatus Hydrogenedentota bacterium
GTGAATTTCCCTGTCACCATGGTCTGCGGCCCCCGACAAGTTGGCAAAACCACCCTGCTTCGCAACACGCTGCCGCGGCAAGGCGACTTGAGCTGGGTCACGCTGGACGATCCCCTGTCGCGGGCCGCCGCCAAATCCGACCCCGGACTGTTCCTCCAGCGATATCCTGCCCCGCTCGTGATCGACGAATTCCAATATGCGCCGGAGCTGCTTCCCCATATCAAAATGCGTGTCGACGAGGAGGGCGGGGACGGACGCTACTTCCTGACCGGCTCCCAGCTTTTCTCGATGATGCGCAACGTCGGCGAGTCGCTCGCCGGGCGCGTCGGCGTCCTTTCCCTGTATTCGCTGTCCGAGGCGGAGCTGGCCGGAAGAGGCGGCGAGTTCTTCCTTCCTGGCGCATTCGACGCCGTCGCCCGCGCCCGTGAATCCAAAACGGATCTGCCGACGATCGCCAGCCGGATTTTCCGTGGCGGCATGCCCCGGATGGTCGTCAGACCCGACTTGACGCCGGACGTTTTCTTCGGTTCCTACGTGCAGACGTATCTGGAGCGGGACATCCGGGATCTCGCCCTCGTCCGCGACGAAACGCGGTTCATCCGGTTCATCTCCTGCGTCGCGGCCCGGACGGGACAGGAGGTCGTCTACGAGGATCTCGCGCGCGCAGCCGAAGTCGACAACAACACCGCGCGTTCCTGGCTGTCGCTTCTGGCGGCCACGGGAATCGTCTTCCTGCTCCAGCCCTGGGCCGCGAATCTCACCAAGCGAATCGTCAAGCGCCCGAAACTGTATTTCATGGACACGGGGCTATGCTGCTATCTCGCCCATGCCAGCAATCCCCGGACGTTGATGGTTTCGCAGCTCGCAGGGCCGATGTTCGAGACGTTCGTCGCGACCCAGATCATCAAGTCCTTCGCGTCGCGTGGGATGGATCCCCACCACTATCTCTACTACTATCGCGACAAGAACGGAAACGAGATCGACATGCTCATCGCGCACGAGAACAAACTTCACCCCGTCGAGATCAAGCTTTCCTCCGACCCCGGAAGGCACGCCGCGCGCCACTTCCGCCTGGTGCCCGAGCTTGGCCTCGCCCGCGGCCACGGCGCGGTCATCTGCATGAGCCCGAACGTCGTCCCCATCGACGCCCTCACGGACATCCTCCCCGTCCAGGTCGTTTGAACCCGAGGGGAAAGATGAAGCTGAAATTTCCAAGGCAAACAAAGTATGCGCCGACCATGGCGGAGTGGGTTCGAACTCGTCGGACCCAGATCGATGCGGGGCATGATGTCGTTTTGGAACTTTGCGAAAGGACTGGATTCGTGCGGAAGACGGCGCTGATCATGATTGGCAAAGACGCAGAGGTTTTCGAGACGGACTGGAAATGGTCTCCCCACACCTTTCCATCGCCACTCAAGGCTCTGGCGCAAGCACTGCAGCTCGATGGCATGGTTGGCGGATTTGCCACGCAGTTTCACGCTGGACGAATCACAATCAGAAGAGTCGAACCAAGCCTCGCAGGGTGTGCCTCGCAATCTCGGCAACCCCGAAGGCCAACGTTGCGTGCCCTTTCTCCCCAAAGAAATTCAAGCGAACCCACTCTCCCAGC
>JAKJDA010000601.1 GCA_022706165.1 Candidatus Hydrogenedentota bacterium
GCCGAGGTAAAGGGGAGGGAGAAGAGGAAGAGAAGATTCGGACTCACCACAGAGACACAAAGGACACGGAGAAACACAAAGGAAGAACGCACGTCCCTTTGCACCGAGACTTTTTCTATAGCCACTATGTAGAGCCGATAAAGCGGTCAGATCACAAATCAAACCCGCGCAGCGCCCTGTCTCCGTGCCGGGCGTCTTTGGTTGGTCCGATTTGTAATCGGATCCTCTTGGGTTTCCGCCACAATACGTCTGTCACAAAGAGGTCCCGTTACAAACGGGACCTACATGACAAAAATGCTTAGACCTTTTTTGTGTTGTGTAGTTGAAAGGCAGGACCGCCCGGCACGGAGACCGGGCGCTACAAAGGGACATGCATTTCAACCGTATGGACGTTGAATCTGTCCTCACCTCGTCCGCGGCGTATCGCCCATTGTGTCGAGGCCATCGCGTGGGCAATGTCTGACGCAACCGACATGGGGTGCGGCGGGCTTCCGTGTGGTTTGAGCGCGAACGCCAGGGGTCACATCTGTATCGTGGCCAATGCGGCGGCCTCGAAGGATGTCAGCGCTTCCTGGACCCAACCGCGGATGGTTTCCGCCGCGCCTTTCAGATCGAGCTTGCCGGATTCACCGGTGTCGCGGCGTTTCCATTCGAGTTGTTTTTCGTCGAGGTTGCGCGGACTGACGATGATCCGGAATGGCACGCCCAGGAGATCCGCATCGGCGAACTGAACGCCGGGGCTCTGGTTGCGGTCGTCGTAGATGGCCTCGACGCCCAAGGCCTGGAGCGAGGTGTACAGACTTTCCGCGACTTCGCGCACGGGGTCTTCGCCGAGCTTGATCGCGTTGATGTGGACCTGCCACGGGGCGATCGAGATCGGCCAGACGGGCCCGAATTTGTCGCGTCGCACTTCCATCACCGAACTCATCATGCGGCCAATGCCGATGCCGTAGCATCCCATAATCGGCGTCTGCAGCTTGCCCTCTTCATCGGCGTACTGCATCTTCATCGCCGCTGAATATTTCGTTCCGAGCTGGAAGATGTTGCCGACCTCGATGCCGCGTTGGAGCACGATCTTGCCTTCGCACTGCGGGCATCCGTCGCCATCGGCAATCGCCGCGATGTCGACAGTCGCCGCGCCGGGCAGATCGCGTTCGAGGTTGAAGTTTGCATAGTGGTAATCCGCTTCGTTCGCGCCGGTGACGAGGTTGCTGGCCGCCGCGACGGTGTGATCGACGACGATGCGGACCTTGTCCGCGACGAGTCCCATTGGCGACGCATAGCCGGGTTCCGCGCCGGCGGCGCGAATGTGCGCATCCGTCGCGGGAACGGGCTGGGCTTGAATTATTTTGCTCAGTTTTGACTCGTTGACGTCGCGATCGCCGCGAATCACCGCGATGACCAATTTGCCTTCGTTGTCCTTGTCGTAGAACACGACTTTGGCGGTGTGGCTGGTAGGCACGCCGAGAAACGCAGCGACCTCTTCGATGGTCTTTTTGCCCGGCGTGTGCACTTTGTCGAGGACGTTGGCCTCCTCTTTGAACCCGGCAATACGGCCATGCGCGACCTCTTGATTCGCAAGGTAGCGGCAGGAATC
>JAKJDA010000602.1 GCA_022706165.1 Candidatus Hydrogenedentota bacterium
GAACGCAAGCCACAGGAACGGGCATATTGCGTGGCATCGTTTTTGTTCGAATACGGGTGGGAACTGGTCCCGCGACTCATCGAAACGCTGGATATCGAGTCGTTTCACATGAACGAGGTGGAGCTATGACAGTCGACGTCTTGGCGGTCGGGGCGCATCCCGACGACGTGGAACTCGGCATCGGCGGGACCTTGCACAAGCTGGTCCAGCAAGGCCTGTGCGTAGGCATTCTCGATTTGACCCAAGGCGAGATGGGCACGCGCGGGACCGTCGAGGAACGATTGGCGGAGGCGACGGAAGCGGCAACGGTGCTGGGTGTCGCACGGCGCGAGAATGCGCAGTTGCCCGATGCAGGTCTGCATAACACCCCCGACCAGCAGCGCGTTGTCATCGAGCATCTGCGATCGTTTCGCCCACGAGTCCTGTTCGCCCCAATGGCGCCGGACCGTCATCCCGATCACGAAGCCGCGCATCACCTCGTGCGCGACGCAAATTTTTTCTCCGGCTTGGCGCGCATCGAGGGCACGAGAGAGCCCCATCGCACGCCGCAGGTCTATTTCTATCACCCCTACTTCGAAGCGGCGATGCCACAGCTGATTGTCGATATTTCTGCACATTTCGAGGTGAAACAGGCAGCCCTTCGCGCGCATGCCTCGCAGTTTTTCAATCCCGCGTATACAGGTCCTTCGACCTTCATCGCCAGCGAATCCTTCTGGCAAACGATCCAGACCCGCGCGGCCTATTGGGGTTCGCGCATCAACGCGGCATATGGCGAGGCCCTCTACTGCACGCAACCGCTCGGCGTCGCCCTGCCGCCGGGCTTGGAGGGGCTGATATGAAAATCGGCATCACCTGTCTGGCGTCCGCGGGAGGCAGCGGCATCCTCGCTACGGAATTGGGGTTGGCGCTCGCCAATCGCGGCCACGAAATACATTTCGTCAGCTACGAACCTTTGTTTCGCGTCGGCTGTTACGACGAACGCATCACTTGTCACTATCTTGAACTGACCGCCTACCCGCAATTCCGGCATTCGCCCCACACGCTCGCCCTCGCCACCAAGATTGCGGACGTCACCGACGAGCACGGCATCCAGCTCTGGCACGCGCACTATGCCATTCCCTTCGCCGTATGCGCGTTGCAGGCGCACGGCATGGTCGCAGCCGACAAGCGCTTCAAGATCGTCACCACGCTGCATGGAACGGACATAACCTTGGTCGGAATCGACCCCAGTTTCTACCGCATCACCCGGTTCGCGATGGAAGCCAGCGACGCCGTGACAACGGTCTCCCATTGGCTGGCCGACGAAACCCGGCGCGAGTTTGGCCTTTCCCGCCCGATTCAAACCATCTACAACTTTTTCAACGAGGAACGCTTTCAAACCGATCGCCTGGATCGCAAGAAACTCGCCGCCCCGGACGAGAAGATACTTATGCACATCTCGAATTTTCGCCCGGTGAAACGCGTGACGGACGTTGTCCGAGTGTTCAAGAAGGTTCTCGAGCGCGTGCCCGCGCGTCTTGTCATGGTGGGCGATGGCCCCGAGCGCACCGCCGCCGTCGGCGTGGCCCGGCAACTCGACGTGG
>JAKJDA010000603.1 GCA_022706165.1 Candidatus Hydrogenedentota bacterium
CACCAGATCAATCCCCAGAAAGCGAGCGGTAGAGGCAGGGTCCTTTCCTGTGCACTCGAACCGGAAGATATGCGCGCCCTCGCTCAATTCCACTTCGCCGTAGTCCACGCGATCGGCCCGCCTGACGGTCGCGGCATAGCCGTTGAAAGGCTGCCCCAACGGCACGCCATCAACGCTGCACTGAAACATGCCAAAATCCGGGGCCTGGGTATAAAAAACGGAGACCTTGCGCTTTCCGTCCGAAGGCATGAGAACCTCGAGCGCGAGCGCGCCGGTCTCGCATTCGTTGATGAAAAAACACTGGGATCCCCCACTCCAGCCGCTGCCAAAATCTTCCATGGGCTGGACTTCCACCCGCCCCCCTTGGACCTCAAGCACCTTGAGCGTTTCGGCCTCGAACTTGGTCGCGGGCAACGCCTGGAAATAGTCGATGCCCATGATAGCGGCGTTTTTATCCGCGTTGAGCAAGGTCAGGGAGTGTTTGCCGGGCAACAGCTTGCTGGTAATGCCCGCCACAAACGCATCGGTCCACTTGGAAACCTCGCTGTGACAATTGACCAAATCGCCGAGCGCTTCCCCGTCCACCGCAAGTTTTACGCCCCCCCCTTCCGGTCCTTGCAGCAAACGCACGCTAACGCGGTGCGCGCCCGCTTCTTGGGTCGTGAAATCGAAGTTCACCCCGGCGCGATCGCCTTTTCCCGACACCGCAACGAAGGAACCGCCGCTGGCCCCCGCGACGCGACCGTCCACGACGCTGACCTTCGCCCCCCCGCGCGCTTTGAAGGCCGCCTTCTCCGCTTCTTGGACGCCCGCAACCTTTACGCTGGGTTTGAGCATGAAAGCGTCGACGCCGAGATCGCCTTGCGCGGCGCGAATGGTCAAGCGATTGGGCCCCTTGCGTAACCGTTCCGTTCCAACCGAGACGGCCATCCCATGGGCGCCCTCGGGCTGAACGGCGATATCCCCCCATTGGGTCTCGTCCTGGTTCAACGTCACGTTGGCCTTGGCGGCGCCCAGACCCGACGCGAAATGAACGACCGCCTCATACACATCCTCTTCCTCCACCTCGAAATGGAAAGCGGTCTTTGCCCCTTCGGGCAGCATTACGGCCTTGCCGGCGCTGAAGAAAGCGTCGCGATCGCCATCCTCTAGAATCGCTGCGGGCGGCTGAAGGACGAGCGCCGCATCCTCCGCCTCGATATGACCCGCTAACCGTCCCGGACGCCACAAACGTTGCGTGACAGGTTTCATCTCGGGCGCGTCCGCAACCGTTTCCGGCGCGCCATACCAGAACACCGTGCCAGCGTAGTCCGCAGGATAATGATTATCAGGACCATGCTCGATGCCAATACGCGCCTGTCGCTGAAACGGAACCAAGTCCGTCATGTGCAGCCGGAAAGCATGGCAGCGCCCCTCGGGATCGCTCAAATAACCACAGCCATAAAACGGAAAATTGCCGGTCCTGCCGAAATACCAGCCGCCGTTGTAATAATCCTCCGTGCCGGTGCCGTTGTACGCCGTGTTGTCCCGATCGTCGATCCACAACATCTCATCGCCTTCCAGGAACCC
>JAKJDA010000604.1 GCA_022706165.1 Candidatus Hydrogenedentota bacterium
TTGAACTGACCCTTGCCCTCTGGCACGTGTTCGACATGGAGAAAGACGCGATCGTGTGGGACGTGGGCCATCAGGCGTATGCGCATAAGATTCTCACCGGGCGTCGCGACCGCTTCAGCACCCTGCGCCTCAAGGGCGGCATCAGCGGGTATCCCAAACGCTCGGAGAGCCAATACGACGCCTTTGGCACCGGCCACAGTTCGACGTCCATCTCCGCGGCCCTTGGCATGGCCGTTGCCCGCGATCAATTGGGCGAGGACTACAAAGTCATCGCCGTTATCGGCGATGGCGCGATGACCGGCGGCATGGCCCTTGAAGCGCTGAACCACGCGGGTCATGTGTCCTCCGACCTCATCGTCGTCCTCAACGATAACGAGATGTCGATTGCGCCCAATGTCGGCGCGCTGTCGGCCTACTTCAGCCGGCTCATCACCATGCGCCCGTACAAGCGCGCCAAGGAAGACGTCACCAGTTTTGTGGAACGCATCCTCGGTCCGCGGTTCACCAGCACGGCGCGCCGCATCGAGCAATCCGTGAAAGGCTTCATCACACCCGGCGGCCTGTTCCAGGAACTTGGATTTAACTACGTGGGTCCCATTGATGGACACGACATCCCGACCCTTGTCGGCGTGCTCAACAACTTGAAGGACATGCGAGGCCCCGTCCTCTTCCATTGCGTCACACAGAAGGGAAAAGGCTTCACGCACGCCGAGGCCGACCCGTACAAGTACCATGGTGTCGGTCCATCCGACATGAAGACAACCGAACAAGAAGGTGAAGCGCGCCAACCCAACGCCGCCATCACTGAGCCTGCTGCCAAGACATTCACAGACGTGTTCGCGCACGCGATGCTCGAGGTCGCCGAAGCCGACCCCAATATTGTGGCCATCACGGCCGCGATGCCGTCGGGCACGGGGCTTCACGTCTTTCAGGAAAAATTTCCAAATCGGTTCTTCGACGTCGGCATTTGCGAACAACATGCCGTCACGTTTGCCGCCGGGTTGGCCACGCGCGGCCTGCGCCCGGTATGCGCGATATACTCGACATTTTTCCAGCGTGGGTTTGACCAGTTCGTCCATGACGTATGCCTGCAATCGTTGCCGGTCATCTTTGCCATCGACCGGGCCGGATTGGTAGGACAGGACAGTCCCACACACGATGGTTTCTGCGACCTTTCGTTCCTTCGCGCGATTCCGAATATCAAGGTTCTCGCCCCACGCGATGATCTCGACCTGCGCGCCATGATCCACTGGGCGGCAAGCCAACCTGGCCCGGTCGCCATTCGCTATCCCCGCGCCAAAGCCCCAACAATCGGCCCCGCGGACCAACGCACTATCGAGGGCGGTCAGATCCTTCGCAAAGGCTCGGACGCCATGTTCCTGGCCATAGGCCCTGCTGTCGGATGGTGCGTTGACGCGGCAGAAATGCTCCACGGTGAAGGTTTGTCCGTGGGCGTATGCGATGCCCGTTTTGTGAAACCACTCGATACGGCCCTTATCGACACCGTAAGCGAACTGCCGTTGATCACCATCGAAGAGAACACGCTTGCGGGCGGGTTTGGGTC
>JAKJDA010000605.1 GCA_022706165.1 Candidatus Hydrogenedentota bacterium
TTCGGCCGCAACGGTGGTCAACGCCGCCGCCGCGCACATCGTCAGCACTAACTTTTTCATATCGTTTAGCGTCCCACAGGGCCAGCGAAGAGAGCGTACACCGTCCTGCGGCAGATCGTCCAGTGGATTCCCGAGGGGCTCCCGGAGCGCCTCGCGCGGGAGGCGGGTGCCGACATCCGCACGTTCTCCTGCACCAGCCACGTCCTGGCCCTGCTCTACGGGCAGATCACCAAGGCGTCGGGCCTGAACGAAATCTGCGACGCGGCACGTCTGCACGAGCCGGAACTAAACCGCGTCCGGGGCGCGACTGCGCCCAAGCGCAACACCTTCTCCAACGCCAACCGCACGCGCGACCCGGACATCGCCGAGAAACTCTACTGGAAGACGTTTGCGCACCTGCGGAGGATATGCCCTGGGTTCACGCAGTATAGGAAGCACAGGGGGTTCATCTTCCGCGTGAAGCGCGACATCTTTGCCATCGACTCGACTACGCTGAAGCTTTCGCTCGACTGCATCGACTGGGCCAGGCACCGCCGCAGGAAGGCCGCTGCCAAGACGCACATGCGCCTGAACGTCGGCACCATGCTGCCCGCCTTCGCGGTCGTGGAGGACGCCGCGCACCACGACTCGAAGCGGGCGGACGCGCTGTGCGAAGGGCTGAAGGACGGCGACGTGCTGCTGGCCGACCGAGCCTACGTGGATCTAGGCTTTCTGCACGGGCTGTCCAGGCGCGGCGTCTTCTTCGTCTTGCGCGAAAAGGAGAACATGGTCTTCGAGACGCTCGAAAAACGATGTCACAAAGACCCCCGCATCCTGGCCGACGAGACCGTGCTAATGTCCAGAAAAGGCTCGGCGGAAAAGTATCCCGAAGCGTTGCGCCGCATCACCGCCGTCGTCGAAGTGGACGGGCGCGACATTCAGATGACCTTCATCACGAACAGCTTCGACTGGAGCCCCCGCACCGTTGCCGAACTCTACAAGGCGCGCTGGGCCATCGAAATTTTCTTCAAGGAACTGAAGCAGACGCTACAACTCGCCGACTTCGTCGGCTACAACGAGAGGGCTGTCAGGTGGCAGGTCTGGATCGGGCTGCTGGCGCACCTGCTGCTCCGCTTCCTCAAGCACGTCTCCAAGTGGGGGCTGAGCTTCTCGCGCCTCGTCGGCACCGTACGGTCGGCGGTCTGGATGAAAATCGACCTGCTCGAAACCTTGCTGCTCTATGGGACAGCGGGCGGCCCCAAGCGGCCTGTGATTATCGAAAAACAGCTCTATTTCCAGGGCTTTGAGCGGTTTTCGAGCAGGCCTGTGGGATAGCACGTATGCATATTCCCGTGATTTCGGGCCTTTCGGGCATCCTCATCAGCAAACACACTTTTTGAAGCCTCTCTGAAATCAGCGAAAACCCCAACAAATCAATGGGGGAAAGGGGGTGGTGTGCCCGTTTTAAGGTGTCTATGGGATGCTAGTGAGTTTGAGTGTAGACAAAGAATTGGGGTTGAGTCAACTGCGGGTGCGAGGGGAACGCATCCCCCGTGCGCGAAACTCC
>JAKJDA010000606.1 GCA_022706165.1 Candidatus Hydrogenedentota bacterium
CCGCCATATTCGCCGTCGGCGACTGCGTCGAGACGCGCGACTTCGTAACGGGCCATCCCGTCGCGGTTCCGCTCGCCGGGCCGGCAAACCGGCAGGGCCGCATCGTCGCCGACGTGACCCAAGGCCGCGACGCCGCCTATCGCGGCACGCAGGGCACCGCGATCGTCAAAGTGTTCCACCTTGCCGCCGCACAGACGGGGCTGAGCGAAAAACGCCTCAACGCCCAGAACATCCCCTATCGCCGCGTCTACGTCCACCCAACTCAGCATCCGCGCTACTACCCCGGCGCCAAGCCCGTCTCCATCAAGCTCCTTTTCGCCCCGGAGGGCGCGCTGCTGGGCGCACAGGTTCTCGGCGGCGATGGCGTGGACGCCTTGATCAACGTTTTCGCGACGGCCCTGCGCGCAAAATGGAGCGTCTACGACCTCGAACACTCGGAATTGGCGTACTCGCCGCAATGGGGCGGCGCGCGGCATCCCGTCAACATCGCGGGATTCGCCGCAGCCAATTTGTTGCGCGGCGACGTCGAAACCATCGAACCCGACGCCCCGCCGTCCGGCCTTCAATGGATCGACGTCCGCACGCCCGAAGAAGCGGCCGCAGGCCACATACCGGGCGCGAAACTGCTTCCTATCGATTCCTTGCGCGAACGGCTGGGCGAACTCCCCCCCGACAAGCCTCTTGGCGTGTACTGCGCTGTGGGGCTGCGCGGCTATGTCGTCTGCCGGATGCTCCGGCAACACGGATTCGAGGCCTACAACCTCAACGGCGGCTACCGCACATGGCAATGGTTTCAGAAATCCGGAGTTGTCCCCGCTCAAGACCCCAAACCAGCGCCCCCCTCAATTCCGGCCCCTGCCGCCGCTCCGTGCGCGGAAGTTGACGTCCGCCTCGACGTGCGCGGCCTGCAATGCCCAGGCCCCCTCGTCAAGGTAAGCCAGGCGATCGAGCGCATGCGCCTCAACGAAACGCTCGAAGTCACCGCAAGCGACCCGGGATTTGCAGCGGACATTCCCGCATGGTGCGCTTCGACCGGAAACGAATTGATCGATGTGAGCGCGCGCGACGGAGCCTACGTGGCTCGATTGATGAAACGCGGCGAGCGCGGCGATCCGGGCGCGGCCCCGTCGTGCGCCGCCACGACGCATCCGGGCAAGACAATCGTCTGTTTCTCCAACGACCTCGACCGCGTGCTTGCCGCGTTCGTCATCGCCAACGGCGCGGCCGTCATGGGAGGGCCCGTCACGATATTCTTCACGTTTTGGGGCCTCAACGTGCTGCGCAAGAAGACCGCGCCCCGCACGTCCAAAAGCCTCATCGACCGGATGTTCGGCATGATGATGCCCAAGGGCCCTGCCCGCCTCAAACTCTCGAAAATGCACATGGGCGGCATGGGATCCGCAATGATGAAACGCGTGATGCGCGCCAAGAACGTGATGTCGCTGCCCGATTTGATTCAAAGCGCGCGCGCGGCGGGCGTCCGCTTCGTC
>JAKJDA010000607.1 GCA_022706165.1 Candidatus Hydrogenedentota bacterium
CAGCGAAGTCGAGGCGCGCGGGCGCTTTCTCAGTGCCGAGGTCGGTGTGCCGATCCAGGGTTTCGAGGTGTTCGTGACGATCCCAAAGCAGCATGGCCTCGAAATTCGCGAATGGACATACGTGCGCAAGGATGGCACGCAGCTGACGGTCAACCTGTGCGTTACCGCCGTCCGCAATGAGCAGGGAGAAATTACCGGCTATCTTGGCATCGCAACGGACATCACGCAGCGCAAGGAAGCGATCGCCGCGCTCGAACGGCAGACCGCTCAAATGCGCACCATCATCGAGCACATCCCGGGTGGAGTCTCACTGATCGACTCCGAACTGCGCTTCATCGTCGCCAATCGCGAACTGCAGAACGTTCTCGATTTTCCCGATTCGCTCTTTGCCTCCGGCTGGCCTTCCCTGTACGAAGTCGCTTTGTTCAACGCAAGGCGGGGCGAGTATGGTCCCGGGGATCCGCAGGAGCTGGCGATGGGCGTCGTCGAGCGCGCACGCAATCCCTCTGCCCATCATTTCGAAAGAACCAGGCCAAACGGCAAGACGCTCGAAGTACGCGGCACCCCGCTTCCCGATGGCGGGTTCGTGACGATCTATACGGACATTTCTGAGCGCAAGGCGGCCGAGGCGGAGTTGCGACGTCATCGCGACCATCTGCAGGAATTGGTCGAGGAGAGGACGGCCGACCTGCGCAGCGCGAAGGAGGCGGCGGAAAAGGCGAGCGAGGCCAAATCGGAGTTCCTTGCGAACATGTCACACGAGTTGCGTACCCCAATGCATTCCGTGCTGAGTTTCGCCGGGCTCGGAGAAGAACGGGCACATGCGCAACAGCAGGAAAAGCTGGCGCACTATTTCCAGCGCATCCATCAGAGTGGCGATCGTTTGCTCACGTTGCTCAACAACCTGCTGGATCTCTCAAAGCTGGAGGCAGGCATGATGCAACTGAACCTGTCCCGGCAGGACATCGGCTTGCTGGTCCGCGAAGCGATCGCGGAGAGCGAGGGCTGGGCTGCCGCACGACATATCCACATCGAGCTGGACATGAGCCTCCCGGACCCTTGGATCATTCTAGATCCCGTGCGCTTCGGACAGGTGATCCGCAACCTGCTCTCCAATGCCGTCAAGTTTTCATCGGCGGACACCTGTGTCCGCGTGCTTATCTCCGCTGCACACCTGCCGCGAGGGCGTCGCGCATCGGACCTCGCAGACATTCCGGCCGTCCGGGTCGAGGTTCGCGACGAAGGGATAGGCATTCCTGAAGAAGAGCTGGAGCTGGTCTTCGACAAATTCGTGCAGAGCAGCAAGACAAAGACAGGGGCGGGCGGGACCGGCTTGGGCCTCGCGATCTGCCGCGAAATCGTAATCGCGCATCGGGGGACGATCACCGCATGCAATAATCCCGGGGGTGGCGCATCGCTGATCGTCACGCTGCCGCAAGAGAGCGGGAACAATCAATAGCACGAGGATAGCCGCAGATGGAAACAGC
>JAKJDA010000608.1 GCA_022706165.1 Candidatus Hydrogenedentota bacterium
CGTCATTGCCCGGACGACCTGCGACATCAGCAACGTGGGCATCAGCACTATCGCCAGATGGGCGACAAACGACATCGAAACCCGCGCGCCCATCAGCCAGCGCACTCCCGTGGCGTTCGCGGCCAAGCACAGCGAAGCCAGCACCGTCGCGGTTCCAAACCCGACCAGCGCTCGAAAATGCGCCCCCGAAAATAGCCCCAACCGGTTCCGCAAACCCGGCACCAGGCGATAGGCGATCGGCACGTGCGCCATCCGGTCGAGAATCAACGCCCCCGCCATGATGGCCAGCAACGCACCGACCGACGGGGAGGCCAACCGGAACCACGCCACCACCGCCGCCAAACTCGCGTATTTCGATGCCGTGGCGATGACCGCGCCCACGTAATACCGCTGGCGCGATTGGATCACTCCGATGTAGGGCGTCAGCGGAATGATCAACAGGATGGTCGCCCCCACCAGCGCCAGGGCCCGGCTCATTTGCCCGCTCGCGTCGGGATACAACGCCGCGGCCGCCAGGGTGCCGCCGCCCGCCAGCGCCGCCAGCCCCAGCGAATACGCGAAACTGGAGCTCACCACCCGGTTGACGTCCTCGATCCGCCCTTGCGCCCAGTATCCGGCGCTGTATTTGACCACTCCGGATTGCAGCGATTTCTCCAGCTGATCGATGGACGTCAGCAGCGACCACACCAACGCATAGATGCCGTACCCCGTCTCGCCGATCGTGCCGATGAGAAACGGCACCAGAATCAACTGCGGCACCAACTGGAGGATTTGCGTCGCCCAGGTGATGGCCGCATTCGACAGGATGAGATGAGATTGACGCATCAAAACGCAAACGAGCCGACGGTGGCCGGGAACGCGCTGCGGATCGGCAGCGGGAAGAGTTGCGCCCCGGCTTGTTTCTTCCCGGTTGGGTTCATCATAAAGGGGTCAGTCCTATAAATTAATGTTTTCAATTGGGCGAAATGTTTCTTTCAGAAGACGATTTTGTTTGTTCATTCCAATGCATGCCGAAGGGGCAGGTTGATAGCGCCGGCCGCCTCATGTCAATCTTCTTTCGCGGCGGCTTTGTCGCGCGTGCGGATAGCTTCCATTTGCAAGACGGCTTTCTGGAAGACCCAAAGGACGGAAGACGGAGGACAGCCGGTCGGCACGGAGGCCGACCCTCCAGGAATCCAAGAACCAACCAAATACGGCTGTTTATTCGTGTGCATTTGTGTCCATCCGTGGTTAAGCAGGCTTTTCCCCTAGAGCCTATTCCATCAGTGCCGCTTCGCGTTTGACGCGGGCGCGGTCTTCTTCGAGCAGGGCGGCAGCTCGCACCCGGGGGCTGTCGGCTGCCGGCTTTGGCGGCGGGGGGCGGATGGCGACGACGGCTTCGCCTTGCTTCAGTTCGCGGCCGGTTTTGAGGGTACGGTCTTCCTGGGATATCGGGCGTTGGCCCAGGCGGGCATCGAT
>JAKJDA010000609.1 GCA_022706165.1 Candidatus Hydrogenedentota bacterium
GCCGCCGTGAGAATCGTGGGCAAATCCACTTTGTCGAACACCATCAGCCCAATCGCCGCCATTATCAAAAAAACGGGCAGGAATTCGATGAACATGGACGACTGGCTCATGCCCATGCCCAGCAAAAGGGACGCCGAGTATAGATACCGGTTCCTGCCCGTGTTCATGAAGTTCATCATCAAAAACGCGGCTATGAGCATCCATAGCAGGTAGAACGAGAGGTAGTTCACACGTGAGGCCGCCACCCAAAAAGGCGCGCAGAAGGCGAGGGTGACGGTCGCCACCCCGCCGCCGAGCATCGCCGCAAGATCGACGTGGCGGTTTCTCCACTCCGAGTCGTTGCCGCCGGCATATTTCTCGATGAGGAACGCAAAGGAGGCCTTCGTCAAAAGATATGTGAATGCCAGCGCCAGCGACGAAATCGCCATGCAAGCCACCGTGGCCGCCGTCGCCGCATGCTCCACGCCGGCCAGCCTCGTCGCCATGGACATCAGGCGCTGCCAGATGAAATGGTCCGACATCGTGTTGGGCGTCGCCCCGATCAACATCGCGACGAGCCCCGACGACTGCCCCACGAAAACCCACCGCGACGACGTGAACAGGTATGCGATAAATGAAACAACGGCCACGGCGCCCGCGATACGCCAGTCTAAACGGGTAGTGAGCGCGGCGGGGGTGTAGACGTCCGCAGCGGTTTGGACAGGCGCAGAGGCGCCCAATGGCTGGTTTTCCATCGAATCATCCGGCATGCCCGATAATATACATTAAACCGTCCGGCAAGTAAAGAATGCGAAACACATCTTTGCGTCGCGCCCGCGGACTGCAACTTGCAGTTGCAAAAACAAGCCGGTTTGAATACAATTGCCGGCGATTTGTGGGCGCCATGTTTCCACGCCCATACAAGGGAGCACAACCCCATGTCTGATAAATTGAGTAAATCCAGCACGATGCGAATCGACCTGATCCCGGAGATATCCGACATACCGCTGTCGGAGAAGCCGAAGGCGTCGTTTGTCATGGCAGGCGGGGGCGCCGTGCAGAAGCTGGGCCAAGGGCAGTTGCCGGATCCCGGGCGCGGCGGCTACAGCGAGCTGTTCCACAATCTCTATGATGCCGGGATCGTCACAGACCTCCACGGCAGGGTGCGCGATGTCAATAGACGCGCCATCGATTACTTTGGATACTCCCCGGACGAATTTACACACCTCACTATCGACGAGATCGTAGCGGGCGCCGACGATGAGCTGATACGGACCCTCTACGAAAACCTCCAGAACGAGTGCTTCACGCTCATGCAGGCGTTCTGCTACCGGTCGGACGGCACGGCGTTCCCGGCGGAGATCTCGGTCAGCCAGCTGCGGCTCTCAACTCCGCACCTGTGCTTTTTTGTGCGGGACGAAACGTTGCGCCGCCAAGCCGACGAGATGCTGCGCACGGAGCA
>JAKJDA010000060.1:0-5144 GCA_022706165.1 Candidatus Hydrogenedentota bacterium
GACGCCGCTGTCGACTACGCCGCTCTTGCTCGCCGCTCCCGAGATAGACGGAGTGTCGGTATTGATTGTGAGCGTTCCGCTGGAAACGATGAGATCGCCCCCACTTTCATCGCCGACATAGATATCCGCCTGTGCATTGGCGACTAGGAGAAGACACAACAGCGCGCTCACCAGTCCTCCCGCGACAACCAGAGAAGGCGCTCCTTTCGGCCGCAAAAGGCCCGAAAATACAGTGGCTTTGTGACGGGTGGACATGACGTAATCTCCTCTTCTGGTTGCAGAGTCATCCCACTACGATGTTTCGTAATATATTGGCGTATAATGCGTCGCGTCGCAGCGCTTTCTGCAAAAAACACGGCTTCTTCCCACGATTTCACCTACCTCAAGTTTCTGAGCAATTCGATATTATCACGAACTACTCGAATGCGCAACAAGAAAATGTAATGGAAAAATCAGGCTATATTTTCGGGGTAATGCAATATACTAACAATCTTGTAGTATAATCACGGTTTTTGTAGTGTTCCCCACTGTTTTCCCGAAAGCTTCCATCAAGTGGATATTTTGGGGTGTGGGAGCCAGGCAACGCATAAACCGCCTGAAACCACTGAAACCTAATCGGTTATCGGTTCTTTGAGTGATAATCGGCGATTGAGTGGATGGGGAATATAGGCGACGAGCATCTTCCACGCCAATCCTGCTCCGCAAAGTCCATGCCGATTCGTGGAAAGCATGGACGTTGGGAAGACGCGGAATTTTCTTTGCGGTGCGAAGGCTTTCCCTGAATCGACGCAGGGATTTGTGCTACACTTCCCCCATGTCTGTGTGCATCCAAACGACAAATCTCACCAAGCTGTATGGAGCCGTGGTGGCGGTGGGGGGACTCTCGATCGAGGTTGAGGCCGGAGAAGTTCTGGGCCTTCTCGGCCCGAACGGCGCCGGCAAGAGTACGACTTTGTACATGCTCACCGGGCTTGTGCGTCCCACCTCTGGCTCCGTCACGGTTTTTGGCCGCGATCTACGCACCTCGTTCCTGTCCATTGCGCCGCGCATGGGCGTTGTGATGGAGTCCCCCGCGTTTTACGATTATCTCTCGGCGCGGCGCAATCTGCTTTTGCTGTCGCGCTTGTCGCAACGCGAAGCGACGGTGGACCGCGCGCTGGATTTGGTGGGACTGCTGGGCATGGCGGGGCGGAAGGTTGGGACGTTTTCGCATGGCATGCGGCAGCGGCTTGCCTTGGCTCAGGCGTTGCTGACGGGGCCCGAACTGTTGCTTCTGGATGAAGCCACGAGCGGCCTGGACGTCGAGTCCGCCCAGGATATGTTGAAGTTGCTGCGGCGGCTTGCCAAGGACGCGAACGTGACGATAGTGTTTGCCAGCCATTCAATGAACGAGGTTGAGCTGTTGTGTGATCGCGTGGCGATTCTCAGCAAGGGCCGTCTGTTGAGTTGCGAGCGCACGGAAGACCTTCTTTCGTTCGATCCGACGCAGGTGGAGGTGCTCGTCGATGCGGTTGAAGCGGCAGCAAAGCGCCTCAACGAACAGGACTGGGTCGAGTCGGCGGAGATAGAGGCGGGCCGTATCAAGGTGCGTCTATGCGGGGCGAGCGTGCATCAGTTGACGACATTTCTCGTGGGCGCTGGATACCGCATCTCGGGCATCATGCCGCGTCGTCGTACGCTGCAGGACTATTTCCTGAAGGTGTTGAGCGCATGATCCGGCGGATTTGGATAGCCTATTGCGTGGAATTGACGAAAGCGGCCCGGCGGAAATTCACCTATGTCGGCCCAGCGGTTGTGTTGGCATCCGTTGTCGGGTTGCTCCTGCAACACCCCATCGGCCATAACGCCCGATCGGATTACGGCTATATCGCGTTTGCCACCAGTTCGACTTTGGACGTGGCCGGGTTGGCCATTTTGCTTATTTTCGTGACGGCGCAGGTGGCCGGGGAATTCTCGAGCGGCGCCATTCGACTGACATTGGTGCGCCCGATTCTTCGCTACGAGTATCTGGCTGCCAAGACCTTGTTGGGAATGACGTATGCGGTTGTTTTGACCTTGCTTACGGCCGTTGGGGCGTGGACGGTGGCGTTTGCGTTCGGCGATATTCTCGGCGTGTCGTTTGGCGGCGACATGAGACATGCAACCGGAGAAATGGGATTGGCGTATGCGTATGGCGTGGGCTTGGCGCTGCTGCCGCAATGGGCGTCCGTCGCCTATGCCGTTTTCATCGCGACGTTGGTTCGCGGCACAGGGGCCGCCATGGGAACGGCCGCCGGGCTCTGGATTCTCGTGGAGATGATTAAATACCGCCTCAAAATCGCCCCGTTTCTTTTCAGTTCCTATCTTCAAGCGCCTTGGCAGCCATTTACCGACATGGCCAACGGATTCACTCCGCAGTGGATGCCGATGGCCTGGTCATGCGCGGTGGTTTCCGCCGGGGCTTTCGTCCTCTTCTTCGCATTGGCCGTGCTGGCATTGTACCGCAGGAATCTCCAGGCGTGATAGCGTCGATCGTGGCATGCATGACGTTTGGCGTCGTGTTTACGCCTCAAGACATTGACGGCATTCGGGTAAGCGCTCCGAATCCCCTCACGGGAAATGTGCGAAAGCTTTTCCTCCAGACCGATCTCGATGCCGATGGACAAACAGACCTGATTGTCGCGGGAGAGGCGATTTTCCAGCGTGACGGCGTGTATTACCCCGACCAGCGCGTTCGTTTGCCCGAGATTCCTTCTCCATGCTGGGTGGACGCATGGAACGGGACGCTGTATTTCCGCACGCAGGATCGGTTGCGCGTTTTTCGTTGGGCGTCCGGTGTCTGGCAGCAACTGGGGGACGATCTCTTGTCAGGGGCGCACGAGTCCTCATCCCCCTGTTGCGGCAATGAAAAACAGCCCGTTCCGTATCGGTACCTATACGATTTAGACGGCGACGGCGCGCCGGAGGCGGTTTTTCCCGGGCTGGACGGCCTGTACGTATACGCTCTCAGGAACGGGCGCTACGCGGAATCGGCCCTATTGGCTGTGTATCCGTCCGTTCGGATCGACGACACATACGGCGCATCGCTCTGGCCTGCGGCGCAACGGCGCCTAACCCCCGTTGACACATGGATGGGATGTCAGGTCGCCGTGGAAGGATTGCGGGTTACATCGATCGAGCGGTTGTCCGTGGGCGGGGGGGCGGTGCGGTTCCGGACAAACCGTTACACGCTTGATCCCGCTCAGGGGTTCGCCATCGATCCCGAAAAAACCGTTTCGACGGAGTCGGGGCTGTTGCCTTCTTATGTCGAGCCTCTTCGGCTGCATTCAGGCGATTCGCTGAGTTTCGCCGGGACGCGCGTCGACTCGCTAGAGACGAGCGTGCCCCCCTCTTCCGTGTTGACGACCAGCGTATCCGCCTACGGGGGAGCGAGCGTCCAAACGGTCCGCACGCCCTCGTTTCGCGTGAACGGTTCCTTTGTGGACGTTAACGGGGACGGCCGGTTGGACATGATTACGCATACCACCGGGCTTTATGGAGGGGGAGTGCGCGAGACTCTCGTCCGCTTTCTGTCGCAAACCTCCGTGGAACACGGAATCAGCGTTCATCTGCAAAACGCCGAGGCGACGTTTCCGGAATCGCCCACTTTTCGAAAACGCCTCGCCATCGATTTGGATAAACCTCCTGTCTACCGGAGCCATCATGCTCTCGCCTACTACGCGGGCGGCTTGATCGACGTCACGGGCGACTTTAACAAGGATGGCTGGCGCGACCTGGTCGTGCGCGACAGGCCCAATCGATTGGCTATTTATTTGAGCGCACCGCAGGGGTTTGGCGAATCGGCCAGCGCGGCGATACATATCGGGCCGGAGGAAGCCTTCCACATCGTCGACGTGAACGATGACGGCTTGTCCGACATCGTGATTTCCTGGTCCGGCGCGGATGAGCGTCCCCACAGCCGCATTTATTTTGCGCGAAGGGATAGGCCATGATGGCTGGGTTGATGCTAGCGATGCTTCTGGCTGCGCAGGACATGTTTCGCGTGGACGTGTACCCGTTGCCCGATCCCGATGCATACGTCTTTTTAGCGCGGGCCGATGCGGACCTCGTCGGCGATCTGGCGATACTGAACGGGACCGCGATGACCGTGCACGCATCGGGATCGCGCGGGACCCCCTTGACGGTTCAACTCGAACCCGGGACATCCGCCGTGGATGTGGACGGGGACAAGCGCGCGGAAGTCGTGGCCATATGCGGCGACCGAATCTTGACGTACATTCTATCTCCCGGATCGCCATCCCCGCAGCCGACGGAAGCGCTCACGCGGCCCAGTCTCTTGTCCGCAGCGAGTCAGAAGCCGTTTCCTCGCGTATTGGTGGTCTACCGCGGGGGACGCCCCCTGCTTGCCCTTCCCCAGAAGGATTTTTTGGAACTTGTGTCCCTTGACGGAACGGTTGATTCGCGATACGGCGTCGCGTTCGAATCTCCAACGTTCGCTTCTGATTTTTGGGCGCACGATTCTCGCCCGCCGCTGGCAGGAAGCGCGTCTTCGTTGGAATGGCGCATCGGAGCCCGGCACTGCGGCGGCTATGACCTGCCGGTGGATCTCAAGCCGGGGCCTGCGTCTTTTGCCTGGGAACCCTTTCCAAACGCCTGGCGCCGGGACGAAGGAAAGGCGTTGCCGCATTCGCGGTGGCCGACTTTCCCGCTGCGGGTCATGGGGGAAGATGCGCGCCAGGTGCGTTACCAATCGCCGGCGCCGCCGGGCCAGGAGACCGTCATTCGCATCGTCGAACAAGAGAAACGCCCTCAGCCCGAGGGAAGCGATATTCCTCCGGGCGACGAATTCGTTGCAGGGCCCGAGCATCGTTATCCGGGGATCATGGTGACCCCAGACGGCGATCTCCCGGATTATAATCATGACGGCTATGTCGACTTGACTTTGTGGCAGGCCCCCGACCCCGGTTTGTCGGTAAACGCGCTGACTCGCGCCGTCAGCATCGGCACATGGCCCTTGCGCATTGCCGTCTATCTGTATTCCCCGGAGAAGAAACGGTTTGACATCGAAACCGTCAAGCGGATCGACACGGAGGCGCCGGTCTTTCTGTTTATGGGCGGGGAGCCGGTGCAGCATTGCGTATTGCGTGACCTTAATGGAGACGGAT
>JAKJDA010000060.1:5154-11196 GCA_022706165.1 Candidatus Hydrogenedentota bacterium
GAACCGCCGACAAAAAGTTTTCGATTTGGCTGTACAACGATGGTTTTGCGGATAAGCCCGATGCGGTTACCGTTTTCCCAGAACCCATCAAGCAGGTCGCGTTTCGCGCCGACCTGAATGGAGACGGATCCACAAACGTCGGGTTCCGCGGCGAGAAGGCTATGTACGTGTTGGGTCTAGCGCAGTCCGGTGACGGAAAGACCGGAACCGTGCCCGTCCCATAACCCAAGCCCCTCCAAAACAGACGGCGCTGGAAACGCCGAGGAGATACGGCAATGACGAGGCCGTGCGCAGCCCAATGTGAAGCGATGCCGTATCGGGGTGCATCGCGTCAAAACGGTCTTGCGAGAAAATCCATTCCCGATACGAGACCTTGCCGTCAGGCGGGATTTCCAGCGTGCGCAACGTGCGTCCCGCGGCGTCCAACAACCCCAACGTATACTGAACCCTTGGCGGGTCCGAGAGTTTTTCAAAGTGAACTAGGACGTCGTCGATGCGGATACGCTCTCCCTCCCGGACAAGCCATTCCCGTCCCTCGCTTTCCAGGACAATCTCGTCGATCGCGGACAAGCCGATAGGAACGGCGCAGGAAAGGACCCGGTGCAGCCGAATGGAGACGGTATCGTCTTGCGCGGTCCAAGCCTCGCCTTCGTGCAGCGTGGCCGTGTGCACGAGCTGCTCAAGCTGGTAGATGGCCGCTATCGCCGAACCCTCGCGCCATGCAGCCACTTCGACTCGAATGGGGCAGGGGGGGGGGCTCTCCAACCGTATTGTCCCCGACGATGATTCCGGCCCCGCAGTCAGTATTTCGCTCACGTGTCCCTGGGTGCGTTGAACCCGGATCGACTCCAGCGCGCCGTCGTCGCGGCGCGTCACGTCGAACAAGGATAGGGAGGCTCCGTCGCGCAGGGTTAGTCCTGTTCCCGGGACGAACGAGTAAAACCAGTTCACGACCTCGCCATCCGCTATTCCCCAGCGCGCTTCAGACGCTGTCGCAGGACGCCTTACCGCCTCGCCGGCCTCCGCCTCCGAACCGGTCCATTGAAAATAGACGCTTGCTTCGGAAGCGGCAATTGCGGACTCGTCCGCCCTCACGAAAAACCGTTTTTCCTCGTTATCCGCGGAACGGACGCTCAGCAAAACCATGGGCTTTCCCGCCGGATCGCGCAGAAGCCCTTGCCACGGGCGAATGGCTTTGATGTCAAGTCTTTTTCCTGTCTTGAGCGTAAACGTCGCGCCGGGGGCTGCGGCAAAGCGCTGCGTCGTGTCCGGTCCGTCGAGTGTTAGGTGATAGACGGACCGGGAATCGCCCAACATTTTGATCGCGCGCGTCTCCACCAGGAAAGGCAGCCCGGCGACGTCGTAGGAAGCGAGAGGGTCTAGCCAACGTTCGGCGGTGGGACCGTCTTGAAAGCGGATGCTGGAGCCGGGAACCGATCGTTCGATGACCGCGTTCTTAGGGGAAAGCGTTTCCGGAATGGAACCGGCAGGCGACGCCACCGCGCGTTCGCGCTGTCCCAAGGCGATCTTCATCTCGCCCAGTTCGACGGAAGAGGGTTGATACGCGAGGATTCCCCCTGCGATCGCCGCGACCAGTCCGGCGAGAATCAACCCGCCGGCGGCGAGGGAGGCGTGCTTCATGATGATGTCGCGTCCAGACGCATCGCGGCCTATTCCGGAGAGGCTTCCCCGGCGATCGACGGCGCCGCCTGGTCGCGCCGCACGAGCGCCGAGAGGCTATCGCTGAAACTGTAGAGAGAAGGAACTACCACCAGGGTCAATACCGTCGTGAATACAAGACCCGCGATGACGGCGATGGCCATGGGCCCCCACCATGCCGCCGATTCGCCGCCGTGAATCCATTGCATCGAGCGAAAATCGAAGTTCACGCCGATGGCCATGGGGATCATGCCTAACGTCGTGGTGAGACTCGTCAACATGACCGGACGGAAGCGGATGGTTCCCGCTTCCACGAGAGCGTCCGTCGTGGACATGCCCCGGCGTCGCAATTCGTTGGTGAAATCGATCAACACGATGCCGTTATTCACGGCAATGCCCGCGAGGCTGATGCACGCGATGCCGGTCATCAAAACGCCAAAAGGCATGTCGAAAAGAATGAGACCCAAAAACACCCCGCCCAGGGAAAGCACCACCGAACTCATGATGATCAGGGCCTGGCTGACGGAGTTGAATTGCGCCACCAGCACCAGCGTCGTCAACAACAAGGCCACGGCGAAAGCCCGAAACAAAAAGGTCTGCGTCTCTTCCTGATCTTCGTTGGCCCCCGTATAGCTGATCGTATAGCCGGAAGGCATGCGGAATGTCTTAAGTTTTTCCTGGACCTGTTTGAGCACTTCGGGCGGACGCAAGCCTTCCGCGACTTCGGCGGAAACAGAGACCGTGCGCTTCCGGTTGATGTGGGTGATGCCGCCCAGTCCGGCGCCCATCTCGACGGAGGCGACGGAGGAGAAGGGAATGGGCTGGCCTCCCATATTGATAAGATCCATGTTTTTCAGATTTGTCAGGTCCTCTCGAAAAGCTTTTGGAAAACGCACGACGACATCGTACTCCTCGTCGCCCTCGCGGTATTTGCCCGCTTCTTGGCCGTTGATGGCCGCTTTCACGGAGGCCCCGATCACGGCGGTGCTGAGGCCGGTCCGCCACGCTTCTTCGCGATCGACGATCACGCGCACTTCGGGTTTCCCTTTGTTGTAATCGTCGCGCAGGTTCACCAAGCCCGGCACGTCCTGGATGTGTCCGCGTATGTCCGCCGCCAATTGGGCCAACGTCGCGAAATCGTCGCCGCAGAGTTCCACGTTAATGGGCGGGCCGCCCGGAGGGCCCATTTCAAGTTTCTGAATGCGAACATCCGCGCCGGTTATGGCGCTGAACTTGGGGCGTAGTTCCTGGATAATCTCCGATGGCATTTGGGTTGCGCTGGCGAGCCGGGGAAAGTCCAGCGTTACGCGGCTCAGGTGGCTGGTGTTCGCCGAAAAGCCGCCGAAAAGGCTTACGCCCTGCGAACCGACGTTGGTGATGATGAAATCGATGTAGGGCTTGTAGGGGGCGACAATCGCTTCGACTTGCTGGACGATGGCGTTGGAGGTTTCCAGGCTCGTGCCTTCTGGGGCTTCGATGTCGATGTACGCCTGCTGGGGCTCGACATTGGGCACGAACTCGATTTTGGCCCCGGCGAAATAGGCCACGGAAATAGCGAAAAGGGCCGTAACGGCAAGAGTGACGGTCACTCCGCGCCAATGCAGAGCCGTCTGGAGGAGGCGTGCATACGCCCGGAGAATGGGATGGCGCTGCCGCTGCTCTTTCTGCTCGGCGCGATGCGTTCGCGACATAAAAAAAGAGGCAAGCGCGGGATTCACCACCAACGCCACGAAGAGCGACGCAATCAAGGCCACGGTCAGCGTCAAGGGCAGGAAAAACATGAACTCGCCCCAAATGCCCGGCCAAAAAAACATCGGAAAGAAGGCGGTGATTTTTGTGATGGTGGAACCGATGACCGGGTAGGCGACTTCGGAGGCGCCGGCGCGCGCCGCTTCGATGCGCGTCATGCCCATCTGCATATGCCGGTACATGTTTTCGACGACGACGATGCCGTCATCGACGAGCATGCCGAGCACGAGGATCAGGCTGAACAGCACAACCATGTTCAGGGTGATGGATGTCATGTTAAAGTAGACAAACGTTAAAAACATCGAAAGGGGAATGGCCAGCGCCACGAAGAAAGCGTTCGAGAAGCCCAAAAACAGGAGCAATACGACGAGCACAAGCAGAAGCCCGCTCAAGATGCTGTTTTCGAGTTCCGCGACCATGTCCCGGATGTCATCGGACTGGTCCATCGTGATTTCGGCGGCGACGCCCGCTGGCAGCTTGTCGTTGAATTCCTTGATGATGTCGCGCACGGCATTCGACAGCTCGATGACGTTTTTGCCGGAGCGCTTGGAGACAGTGAGCGTGATGGATTCTTTCCCGTTCAGACGCGAGATGGTGACGGGGTCCTTGAAGCTGTCTCGGGCGACGGCGATGTCGCGCAGGTAGACGGTTCCGGCGGGGCCTTGTTTGACGACGAGATGGTTGAGCTCTTCCGGAGTTTTGATCTCGCCGGGCGTGCGCATGAGGTATTTGGCTTCGCCCAGTTCCATCGCGCCGCCCGGAGTATTGACGTTTTCCAAACGGGTCAGCGCCACGAGATCGGCGAGCGCGATGCCGTATTGCGCAACGCGGTTGGGATCGACCTCGATCTGAATTTCCCGTTCGAGTCCGCCGATGATCTGGACGCTGAGCACCCCGGGAACCGCTTCGATCAGGTCCTTGATGTCCTTGGCCAATTCGTGCAGGGCGGCCAGTCCAATGTCTCCCGTCATCGACAGATACAGAACCGGCAACTGCGAAATATTGATTTCGAAAATCTGCGGGTCGTCCGCCTCCGCGGGAATGTCGGGCTTGGCCTGGTCGACTTTGTCGCGCACTTTCTGCAAGGCATCGTCGATGTCGCGGTCCGCCTCGAATTCAATGGAGATGCTGGAGGCGCCCTCCGCGCTGGAGGAACTGATTTTTTTCACGCCCGCCAAGCCGGTGAGCTTGCGCTCAATCGGCATCGTGACGAGCGACTCCATGTCCTCCGGCGAGACGCCCTGGTATGTCACCACGACGTTCACGAGCGGGATCACGATTTCGGGACTAGATTCGCGCGGCAGCACGAGGTAGCTGTGAACCCCGGCGATGACGACGATCACCAACAGCACCATCACGCTGGCGCGTCGGGCGATGGCGGTGTAGGGGATGATCATTCGAGGACCTCGGTGACATGAACCGGTTCCCCTTCGCGAACGTCCCGTTGTCCGGCGACGATCAAGCGGTCTCCCGGCACCAGGCCAGAGGTGACCTGAATCAGGCTGCCGGCCACGATCCCGGTTTCGATCGGGCGAATGGAGGCTTTCCCTTCATGTTCGAGAAAGACGACGCGGAGGTTTTGGAGGTTCACCGAGCTAAAAATGGGAATGGCGATGGCGTCTGGATACGTCCGGCGCACCAGCGTCGCCCGTGCGATCATCCCCGGTCGGATTTCGCCCGACGCGTTCTCAATGACGATCTCCGTCAAAAACGTGTGGGTCATGGCATCGGCGGCAGGAGCGATGCTGTGGATGGAACCGTCGAAGGTTCTGTCGGGAAGGGCGTCGATTCGTATCGAGACGCGGTTTCCCTCGGAAAAGTGCGGGATGTCGCGTTCGGGAATGCCAATCTTCAGCTTGACCCGCTCAACCTGCACCAAACGCACCAAGGGGGCGCCCATGTCGACAAATTCATCCTGCTTGCGAAACACCGTGTCGACGATCCCATCCATCGGGGCTTTCAGAACGCTCTTCCCTAAGGCGATCCGGGCGCTGCGCAATGCCGCGGCGGCGACGTCACGTCCCGCCACCGCGTTGTCGAGATCGCGCAAGGGCGTGGCTCCTCGTCCCGACAACGATTGGATGCGATCGTATTCGCGATTGGCCAACGTGACTTGGGCCAGCGCCTGATCCGCCTGCGCTTGCAGGGCATTGGTGTCGATCCGGAACAATTCCTGCCCCGCCGTCACCTTCGCCCCGGTTTCGACGCCTTGATACTCCACTTTGCCAGGTATTTCGGCGCTGAGCCGGATATCCTTCCACGCTTCGATAGCCCCGGTCAGCGTGATCTGGTCGTCGAGCGCTTCGGCGTGGAGCACCCGCACCTTGACGTTTGGAACCTGCTGTTCGACTTTGATGGAGGCCTTTTCGGTCGCGAGGGTGCGCGAGCGCACGCTGGCCGAGATGACGGCGACAACGCCTCCAAACGCTACGATCAGACTGCTCGTAAGGAGCGTGACATGGATTTTCTTCATGGCAAGTCATATTTCCTATAGTCCCATCGGGAACGATGCCAATTCCGATTTTCGTCTCGTTTCATGGCGCGTCAGATCGGCTTGTGTTTCGGGGCTCGAGGCCATGCTCCCTCGAGAAAGAGCATAACCAAATCGTCGGCCAGCGACCGCGTCAGCCGGAA
>JAKJDA010000610.1 GCA_022706165.1 Candidatus Hydrogenedentota bacterium
GTGGCGTGCGAGTCGCTCGGCAACCAGACGTTGGCCGATGCGTTGCTTGCGGCGATCGATCGGGTCAAGAAGGGCAGCAGCCTCGCGGCGAGTCTGCGGGATTGCCGATCGATCTTTCCGGGGACGGTCCTCGAAATGGTGAGCGTCGCGGAAGAAACGGGGCGGCTCGACAGCGAGTTGTTGCGCGTGGCGTCCGTAACCGAGCAGGACTTGGAGCGTCGGCTGCGCACCACGGTCTCGTTGGTCGAACCGATGATGTTGTTTGTGATGGCGGGGTTTATCGGCGCCATTTTTGTGGGGATGGTGATTCCCATTTTCTCGTTGCAGGATTATATCAAGTGAACACAAGGAGGAATCGCGGGTGGTAACGACACGACACAGCATGCGACAGGGGTTGAGGGGGGCGCGCGATCGGGCAGGTTTCACGTTGGTGGAATTGCTTCTGGTGCTGGCCATCCTCGCCACCCTGGCGGCCATTGTCATTCCCAAATTCGCGGGACGCACGGAACAGGCCAAACTGACCGCGGCAAAGGCGCAAATCGCCAATCTTGGCACGGCTCTTGATTCCTACGAGGTCGATACGGGGGCGTATCCCAGTGGAAACGACGGTCTGCGCGCGTTGCTCGAGAGGCCGGGCAATGTCGATGGATGGCGCGGACCTTACATGAAGCAGGACATTCCTCTGGATCCATGGGGTCATCCCTATGTTTATGAGTTTCCCGGAAAACGCGGCGAAAACCGCTATGATTTGTATTCCTTCGGGCCGGACGGACGGGCGGGCACGGACGATGACGTCACGAATTAGTCCACGGATCGGTCTTGACGCGGCGTTGCGGAAGAACGGCGCCGGGATCACGCTCATTGAATTGATCCTGGTGATGGCGGTGCTGGCGACGGTGATGGCGGTGGCGGCGCCTCGATTTTCCGGCTTCGCGTCGGGCCGGCGATATGATGCCGAGTGGAATCGCTTTGTGGCGTCGGTTCGTTATGCGCGCAACGAGGCCGTGTCACGATCGGCCCCGGTGGAGATACGGTTCCGTCCTGACGGAGCCGGGTACCATCTGTCGGGCGGCTTTGGGTTCGCTTCGCCCGCGACAATAGTCACCGATCATGTGCTCCCGGCGGAAATGGCCTTTGAGTTTCCGGGAAACGCCTTGTTCCGGCAGGGAGCCGTTTCCGTGTTTTTCGGCGCGAACGGCACGGTGGACGAGGAGAGTCCGCAGGAAATCCGTCTGGTGGAGCGGCAAGGCGGGTTTTCGCGATCGATGTTGCGCGATCCGATGCTGGGGTATGTCGTTTCCCGGGGAGGCATGGATGAACGACCCCGGACGCCATAGACGCGGGAAATCATCCGGAGGCTTCACGCTGGTGGAGGTTCTTGCGGCGATG
>JAKJDA010000611.1 GCA_022706165.1 Candidatus Hydrogenedentota bacterium
GTTCATCTGCGTATGGAATTCGCCGGTCCAGCCTTCGACCTCGCTTTGCCGGAAGAACGGGGCAAAGGAAGCGCCATGCGTCGGATTCTGTTCCACTCCGGCGATGTCGAGGAACGTCGGAGCGAAATCGCTCAGGGTGATGAATTCATCGACGACGCGGCCGGGATTCTCGATCCCCTCCGGCCAGCGCACGATCAGCGGCACGCGGATGCCTTCGTCGAACGCCGGAATCCCCTTGCAATACAGTCCATGCGCGCCGGCGTAGTCGCCGTGGTCGGACGTGAAAATCAGAATCGTGTTGTCGCGCAGCCCCAGGGCGTCCACCGCCTCGTACACCATCTTGCGGTAATCGTCCATCATCGTGCAGTAGGCCCAGTAGTGGGCGATGGATTCGCGGACTTCGTCGCAGCCGAGCTGCGCCCAAAGGTATTTGTGATGGCGCTGGTAGATGCGCGGCTTGTCGAGCAGGTCGTCCAGGTAGTTTGGCGGAAGGTCGATCGCGCGGGGATCGTATAAATCGATGTATTTTTGCGGAACGATGTACGGATCGTGAGGGCCGGTCGGCCCGCAGTGGATGAAGAAAGGCTTGTCTTCCCTGGCGTATTTCTCCATGGCCTCGATCGCCTTGGCGACCACCGTATAATCGCCGCGGTCTTCCATGCCGCCGCCGCTGCAGCCGTAGAGTTTGCGCCGGTCGTAGCCCGGCATGACGATTTCGCCGCGCTGGCGCGGTCCGCCGGGGATGCCTTTTTCGGCGATCGCCTCCCATTGCTCCCAGTGCATGCCCATGTGGTCGGTCTTGGTGGCCGTCGGATGAATCTCGTCCCAGCCGCGCCCGGAAGGGTCCTCGGTGTCCGAAACATGCCATTTTCCTGTCAGGCCCAGATTCCACCCGGCGGCCCGCAGATTCTCGCTGAACATCTTCACCGCCGGATCGAAGGTGCCGTGAATCTTGGGCGCGTTGCAAACGTTGTTGAAGACCTTGTGCACGCTCGGGTAGAGGCCGGTGAAATAGCAGCCGCGCGCCGGGCAGGAGTGCGCCGTCGGCGTATAGCAGCGATCGAACAGCAGACCTTCCTCGGCCAGTTTTTCCGCCGTCGGCGACACGCAGGGGTGTCCCTTCTTGACCACCTGAGCCTGCTCCTGATCGGACATGAAGACGAAGATGTTGGGGGGACGTTTGGCCATGAAACGAATGCTCCTTGATATCGTGTCGATGGTTGTGCTTGCAATATGGCTAAAGCAAAACAGCGCAGCGATCAAGCGAAGAGTGGCATGCCAGGAACGGCAGGCAATGGGCGATGAGGGAAACGAATAAATCCACCGGCAGCGAGCCTGCGGATTCGCCGCTTGCC
>JAKJDA010000612.1 GCA_022706165.1 Candidatus Hydrogenedentota bacterium
ATGGGTCGAGGTGCAGAATGTGGCGAAGTATGATCCAGCGATCCCGTTCGAGCAGCAGGTCATCGACATGTCCGGCTGGAAGCTTCAGACGCGCGTGAAGGATTTGGACACGGGCGATCCGAAGGACATCGAGATGATCGTGCCCGACAGGACTCGAATCGCGCCGGGCGGGTCGTTGTTGCTTGGGTTCAACAAGTTTGACGAGCTGGCGGACGATAGTGCGCTGACCCCGTCGAACCGGCTGCTCTGGAACAACGGCATTGGCCTTGCGGCCACACGCGGCGCTGGCGCTCTAGCTACGGCGCTGGCTCCTACCTTTCCGTGGCTGGCGACGGTCACGGCTCCGCCGTTCCCGATGGACCCGTTCCTTCTGGGAATGGCCGACTACGCGGATCTCGGAAACAGCGTCTTTTCGCGGGATACCGGTGAGGATTTTGTCGACGCGGACGGCGACGGCGTCCTCGACGCCAACTCGCCGGACGATGCCGTTCAATCCTCTGCGGAACGCGGACCTGACGGCCCGCTCGTATCGGCCCTGGGGATCGATCCCAAGCAGAAGCCGTGGGACCGCATCGTGGAACTCCAGTGCCCCGACGAAATCCAGTTTACCGGCGCGGAAACCGAGCCGGAAGTCTTGGGAAAACTCGCCGCGATGTTGTTCCGCGGCGGCATGCTGCCGAATTATCCCGAGTTCGACGGCATCGACAACGACGGCGATAACCTGGTTCTCTCGAACGACGGCGTCAACAACACCGGTAGCGCTTTGTTGCCGGACGGCGTCACTCCCAAGGAAGGCGATGAGCCCAACGAGGGGATAGACGAGGGGCGTTGGCGGTATGAGTGGACGGGAACGCAGGATCCCTTTAATTCTTCGAAACGCGTCAGCGTGCCGGGGAGTTATTCCGATCAACCTATGGTGGCGCAAACCCGGATAGGCCTGACGATCGCCCTAACGAGCGACGCTTTCCCTCCGGAGTGGAAGGCGTTTGTCGAGCGGCGGTTTTTCCCCGGCGATAATGTGATCATCACGCTGCGGGACAACAACGATCATCTCGTGGATCGCGTGACGTATCGGCAGAAAGATGTTGAAAACAGCGCGATCGACGACAAGCTTTCGTACGGCACGAACCCGGAGAACGGCAGTTTACCCAACGTTTGGCCGGACAACACGATGGGGTTCGACTTTTACAAGACGTTGGAGCGGCGGCACCCGTTGTACGCGGGCGATGTATACGGCACGCAGAATCGTTGGCAAGCGACGGACGGCAATTACGATGACTGGGCCCCGAACATGGGCATTGGGCCGACGGGCGCGCTCACGTGGATGGACACGGATATCTATT
>JAKJDA010000613.1 GCA_022706165.1 Candidatus Hydrogenedentota bacterium
GGCATCCATTTCGCCCTCGCCGATCTCACGGGCAACGGTTTACTCGATCTCGTCGCGCCCGGAAAAGACGGCCTGTATGTGTTCTACAACGAGGGCTATAAGTAGCCCCTGCGACAAGGAGTTTTCGCGATGTCTGAAAAAAAAGTGCGGATTGGATTCGTTGGCGTCGGCGGCATGGGACAGTGCGCCCACCTCAAGAATTATGCGACCTTGCCGGAGTGCGAAGTGGCGGCGATCGCCGAATATCGGCAGGGCATGGCGCACGCCGTCGCAAAAAAGTACAACGTGCCGCGCGTGTATCCCGACCACACAGCGATGCTGGAGGCCGAGGACCTCGACGGGATTGTCGCGTCGCAGCAGTTCGTGCGCCACGCGGTGCTCGTGCCGGACCTGCTCAAGGCGAATGTCCCCATTTTCACGGAAAAACCGTTGGCGGGTTGCATCGAAGCCGGCCAAACTATCCTCGACGCCCTGGCCGCCAGCAACACGTGGCACATGGTCGGCTACCACAAGCGCAGCGACCCCGCCACGATGTATGCCAAGGCGCGGATAGAAGCCCTCAAGCAGAGCGGCGAACTCGGAAAACTGAAGTACGTGCGCATTCTGATGCCTGCGGGCGATTGGGTGGCGAATGGCTTCACCGACTTGATAGGTTCCAACGATCCCATGCCGGAACAGACGTATGAAAAACACCCCACCGACATGGACACGAAAATGTATGAAGAGTATATCGCGTTTGTCAATTACTACATCCATCAAGTGAACCTGATGCGCCATGTACTGGGGGAAGACTACACGCTCACGTACGTCGACAAGAACAACGTGTTGCTGGTCGTCGAAACCCCGAGCGGCGTGACGGGCACGATCGAAATGTCGCCGTACACCACAAGCATCGCATGGGAAGAGGCGATTCTCGTCGCGTTCGAACACGGTTACATCAAGCTCGAACTGCCCGCGCCGCTGGCGTCAAACCGTTGCGGCCGCGTCGAGATGCTGCGTGATCCCGGAAACGGCGTCACCCCCGAGACGACCGTCCCGACCTTGCCGTGGGTCCACGCCATGCGCCAGCAGGCCATCAACTTCATCGAGGCGATTCAGGGAAAACGCCCGCCCATGTGCACCGCGCAAGAGGCCATGAAAGACCTCCTCGTCGCTCGGGATTACATCCGGCTGCGGCTGGGGAAGTAGGAGGCGCCGCTTAGGGCCGATACGGAAAAGCAATGAGAGCGCAACGCTGCGCGAAACACAAGACGGCATGCGTCCGATCCGTTGCGCTTTTGTAATCATACTGGAGAGAGTCGAATGACCGACCGAGACCGTTTCATCGCGACGATTCTGGGCGA
>JAKJDA010000614.1:0-271 GCA_022706165.1 Candidatus Hydrogenedentota bacterium
GTCAACTTACATCGCGGACAGACCTCGCGGAAAATGCGCACCGCACATTCGAGGATCGCCTCGTCGCCTACATTGTCGCACCCAAACGGAACGCCGCCCAGGAGCACGCTCGGTCCTTTCAGCATTCATTGCATCCCCATAGCCGCACAAGCGCTCTCGCCCCATGCTATAGATCACGCGCCCTCGGCGCAACCCGATCTGAAGAGCGAGTTTCGTTGCTATCTATCCTGCCGCTTCCGCGATCTGCTTGAGCAAATCCAATGCAGCGGGG
>JAKJDA010000614.1:295-1319 GCA_022706165.1 Candidatus Hydrogenedentota bacterium
CATGGCGGGGGTGCTTTGCCAGGCGAAGGCGAGGCGATCGCCGAGGTGTTGCATGAGGATGCCGCGGGTGCGGCGGTCGAGGATGTGGGCGGAGTCGAATTCGAGGGTCAGCTTGCCCTTTGCGGCGGCGAGTTTGGTAACACCGAGATCAATCGCTGCGGCGCGGACGCGAACAATGTCGAGCAGGCGTTTGACGGGCGCGGGGGGGCGGCCAAAGCGGTCGCCGAGTTCGGCGAACATTTCGTCGACTTCCTCGACGGTTTTGAGCGTCGCGATGCGTTTGTACAACGTCATTTTCTGCGACTCGGACGGCACGTACTCCTCGGGAATGAATGCGTCGGCGGCGACGTCGAACGGCGGCAGCACGCGCCGGACGATCGGCTCGCCCTTGAGTTCGGCGACGGCCTCCTCGACGAGTTGCGTGTAGGTGTCGAAGCCGACGGCCTCGATGTGCCCGTGTTGTTGGCCGCCGAGGATGTTGCCGCAGCCGCGAATCTCGAGGTCGCGCATGGCAATGCGGAACCCGGATCCGAGCGTCGAGAATTCCTCGAGGGCCTTGAGGCGTTTCATCGCATCTTCGGTGAGGGCCTTGTCGCCGGGCACGAGGAGATACGCGAACGCACGGTGTTTGTAGCGCCCGACGCGCCCGCGCAGTTGGTACAACTCGGACAGCCCGAAGCGGTCGGCGTTGTTGATGATGATCGTGTTCGCGTTGGGAATGTCGATGCCGGAGCCGATGATCGTCGTGCATACGAGCACGTCGAGATCGCGCCGGATGAATTTCGTCATGACGTCTTCGAGATCGCGTTCGTGCATCTGGCCGTGCCCGACGCCGACGCGGGCGCGCGGCACGAGTTGGTGGACGAGTTCGGCGACGGGGAGGATGGTCTGCACGCGGTTGTGCACGAAAAACACCTGGCCTTCACGCGCAAGTTCGCGTTCGATGGCTTCCTTCACGATCCCTGCGTCGAAGTTCTCGATGCACGTGTGAATCGGCAGCCGGTCGTTCGGCGCGGTGTTGATG
>JAKJDA010000615.1 GCA_022706165.1 Candidatus Hydrogenedentota bacterium
GTGACGATGATCGATCTCGAACCGAACCCTGGCGGCGTGTGTTTGTATCGCGGGTGTATTCCGTCGAAGGCCTTGCTGCATGTGGCGCGGGTGCTGACGGAGGCCAAGGAGGCCGCGCATTGGGGCATTTCTTTCGCTTCGCCGAAAATTGATCTCGACAAGATGCGGGCCGCGAAGGACGCGGTGATCGCGAAGATGACGGGGGGACTGGGGCAGCTCTGCCGCGCGCGCAATATCAACTACATCCAAGGTCGGGCCAATTTCGAGGAGTCGCAGCGGCTACGGGTCGTGGGCGAGGACGGCTCCGAGCGGTTCATCGAGACGGACTACACGATTCTCGCGTCCGGATCGCGTCCGACGACCATCCCGAGCCTGCTGTTCGAGTCGCCGCGCATCATGAATTCGAGCAACGCATTGCGGATGGAAGACATTCCGAAATCGCTATTGGTCGTCGGCGGGGGGTATATCGGGCTCGAACTGGGGTCGGTCTATGCAACGCTCGGCGCGAAGGTCACCATCGTCGAGATGGCGCCAGGACTTCTGCCCGGAGCCGATCCAGACCTTGTCAAAGTATTGCACGAGCGCATGGAGCCGTTGTTTCACGAAATTCTTCTCGAGACCAAGCTCGCCAGCGCGAAGGAAGAAAAGACCGGCATCAGGGTTACGTTGACGCACGCTTCCGGCAAGGAGCGAGCGGCGAAATTCGACAAACTGTTGGTGTGTGTCGGACGCAGGCCGAATTCGAGCGGCCTGGGCTTGCAGGCGACCCGGGTTGACGTCGATGAAAAAGGCTTTGTCAAAGTCGACGCGCAAACGCGCACGACCGATCCTCATATCTTCGCCATTGGCGACGTTGCGGGGGAACCCATGCTGGCCCATAAGGCGTCGCATCAGGGGCGCGTGGCGGCGGAAATATTGGCGGGACACAAGACGGCTTTTGCGCCGCAAGCTATTCCTGCAGTGGTGTTTACGGATCCGGAATTGGCGTGGTGCGGCTTGACGGAACGGGAGGCCCAGAAAACCGGGAGGGCGCACAAGGTGGCGCGGTTTCCGTGGGGCGCGAGCGGTCGCGCGGCGACGCTGAACCGCAGCGAAGGGCTGACCAAGATCATCAGCGATCCCGAGACGGATCGTGTGTTGGGAATGGGGATTGTGGGCACAGGGGCGGGCGAACTCATCGCGGAGGGCGTCTTGGCCATTGAGATGGGAGCGGTGGCGGCGGATATTTCCATGAGCATCCACGCGCACCCGACCTTGAGCGAGACGGTCATGGAGACGGC
>JAKJDA010000616.1 GCA_022706165.1 Candidatus Hydrogenedentota bacterium
GGTCTTCTGCATCCACGCGCAGATACGGCCCCGCCTGACGCGCCGCCTTTTTCGGTCCGCGCACCCAGGCCGGCGCGCCGCACAGCCCCGCCGATCTCACATCAATGGAACGAAACCCTGTCGGAAGCTCCGGGGCATTCTTGGCAAAACGAAAATCGCTTTTTTGTGGATCGACCATATGCGGGTCCCTATACGCCGACCGCAAATCCTGGCCCTTTTCACGGCGCGAATCCAACACATTTTGGCCAAGCTCCTCCGCCTTCCTCGCATAATTCCAGTAAAGATTGTCCTGAAACGAGAAACGCCCATTGCTATAATTTCCGCCCCAAAAACGGCCGTTGTCGCAAAGAACCACATTCTTCTCAAAGAAAAACGACCAATGCTCCTCCTCCCGTGTCCGGATGATCTGCGCGTCGCTCGCAAACGCGAAAACATTGTTGCGAATGCGGTTCTCCTTGCCGTAATGCTGGTGGAAGCCCCCGGACTTCGTTCGGTAGACCACATTGTTCTCGACCAAAATATCGGTGCTGCCCTCGTCGAGATAAATGCCCCACCCCCCATACGTCATGGCCCAAATATCGTGAATCACGTTGTTCCGAAGAATCGTGCCCGGCGATATGCCAAGCGTGTAAATACCTCCCATGTCGCTGAGGCGGCTTTGACCGATGCGATGAATGTGATTGAACTCGATGATGTTATGATGCGCGGCGCTCGGCCCGTACCCCCAACTCCAACCGACAGAAACCCCGGTGTAATACATGTCGAAGATTTCGTTGTGCGAGACCGTGTTATAAGAACTCGCCCCTATCCACACGCCGCATCCCGCCGGAAAAACACGGCCTCCCCCATGAATCCAATTATTGTCGATATCATTCCACGACGTTGACCGCTCGGGATCTTCCTCTCTCGACCCAACGCCGATCCGAATGCCGCCCGCGCCCAAGTCATGCAGGTTGCTGCGTTGCACTCGGTTATACAGACACCCTTCCGCTAGCCAAATGCCGTGATTGGTCGTATGCGCCACCTCGCAATCTTGAAACGTGCAATACCGCGCCCCATGCGCCTCTATTGCCGCCGTCACGCTGAAAGCCGCCTGCGGATCGCTCTTCCCTTCGGGAGGAACAGGATAGTCGGTGTGCGCAAAACGAAGCCCCTCGAAACGCACAAACTCGACAAAACTCCCCGCGGACACATCGCCCTGCAACACCACCAATCGCTCCGCGACAGGAACCACCGCCTCCGCCCGCTTCAT
>JAKJDA010000617.1 GCA_022706165.1 Candidatus Hydrogenedentota bacterium
TGGGGGGAGACCTTCGCGAATTCGGATGCCTTCATGACCCAAATGGGATACGCGTTGCTTGCCCAGACGGCTCTTGCGCAAGCGGATGCGCTCACCCGCGACCTGTGCGAAGGCTTTGCCCTCGGCGTAAACGCCTTTATCGTCGATCATCCCGAGATGACGCCGCCGTGGGCCGAGGGCGTGCGCCCCGCCGATGTCTTGGCGCTGTTGCACTGTTACCTGATGAGCTTCGCCCCCTTTGATCTGCCAAACGCCTACCGTTTCCCGCCCGCCGCCACAACCGGAAACGCCTGGGCCATCGCCCCGCCGAAATCCCGATCGGGCAAGGCGATGCTCATCATCAATCCACACGCCAACTACGACGGCCCCTTCCAATGGTGTGAGGCGCATCTCGTCACGCAGGATGTCGCCATCGCCGGAGCCACGCTGTTCGGATTGCCCGTCATCCTAATGGGCCATAACGCGGTCCTGGGGTGGGCGCTGACGCCGAACCAGGCGGATTTCGCGGACGTCTATCTCGAGGCCATGCCACAGTTTTCGGGCCCGCCCAAGGCGATCGCCTCGCCCGGATTGGCGGAGCAAATAAACCTTTTCCTCCGCGCCCAACTTCAGCCGAGACCCTACTATGTCCGCACGCAGGACGGCATGCAGCAAAGGTCCGTGGACTGCGCCGACACGCTCCGGGGACCGGTCATCGGCGAATTTCGCGGCATGCTCTCCACCTACCACATCGGAGGCTACCGGGAACTCGGGGCGCTGTATCAACTATTCCACATGGCGCGCGCCCGCAATCTTGATGAATTCCGCGCGGCGCTCGCATTGCAACAGTTGCCGTGTTTTCATGTGGTCTATGCGGACCGCGACGGCAACATCTTTTACCTCTACAACGCCAAGACGGGGACAAAGCTGTACGCTGCGCCGCCGCCGCCAAATCAAAACACCCTGGGCGCTGCGCCTCAACTCGTTACAGATTGGGACGCTCCCGTCCCCTCGGACGATTCCCGTCTCGATTGGGGCCCCATCGTTCCGGTCAATCAACTCCCGCAACGGGTCAATCCGCCATCGGGATATCTACAAGCCTGCGGCAATCCGCCGTGGGCCGCGACGGAGAATTCCGGCATCGCGCGCGAGTCGTTGCCCCCGTGGCTTGCGCACGATCGCGACACCTACCGCGCGCAGCGAGTGCGGCGTCTGCTCGGGAGCGCTGCATGCGGATTCGACGACATGCAAAC
>JAKJDA010000618.1 GCA_022706165.1 Candidatus Hydrogenedentota bacterium
CTAAACGACCTTACCACAGTTAAGTTAACAGGTTCGCTTCCTCAAAATGTAAATTACGCTATTAAATCAGCTTACGTTCTGCCCTTGCTGGACTCACTTGCGGAGAACAGTCACTTGCCTGCCCTCAAAAATAAAATGGCGTTTGAAGAATCCGTCAAACTCGCGGAATCCGCCACCTGCATCATCTTGGCTCAATAGAGCATTCAGCTTAGAGAAAGGGCGACGTGTTCAAAGCAACATCAGTGTCGCGCTTCTTCATCCTCGCAATTCGACGTGGGACAGAACCCACTGTCCGCCGCCAAATCACTCAAAGAAAATGCAGTCACAACGGGCAAGGAAGTTTGTCCGCGCGTCGCCGGTCGCAAGTCGCCGCATTCTGGCAAACCCGGCCCCGGCCCGACACCTCAGTGGAAAGGACAGCTTCAAATGAACGATGACGCCTCGCCCCTCCATGACGCGCCGGAAGTGTCGCTCCAAGATCTTCAGGCCGCAGCGGACGGATAGGACATACAAGCTGCGTTTTCCGGCGGGTGCGGGATACGGCAAAGTCGGATAAAGGCGCTTCTGTCAAGTAGCGGACGGGGCTGAAGGGGCGCGGGGCGGGTCCGGCGGCGCTTTTTTGACTCCCGGCGTTGACGGCGAGCGTCAAAAGACGTAGGATGGCGGCGTTTTCAGGCCGGAGCGGTTAAACCTCTCGGGCGTGTGGGCGCGGGTGCGCCAGCACGGAGAAAAAAGTGAGGGTCGGATGTGTACGAGTTGGTTTCAGGCTTCTTTATGGGATGTTAATGATGGGAAAAAGCGTGCCAGATGAGGAACTTGAGAAGACATGGGATCTTCTTGATGTTCTTTCCGACAAAGTAGCCAAGGAGTCGACAAAATGGAAAGACAAGCTCCCTTATCACATCAACCTACTGGATATCTGGTGGCCATATGAACCCGAACACAGTGCGATTCTGTGCCGTATCCTCCAGTGCAGAACGCCCAGTGGGGAATACGAAATCCTCAAAAGCCTAATAACGTTCATCGGGGAGCAACTCGGTAACGATGCTTTTACGGAAATCACTGTCAAGAATCCAAGAATTACCAAGGAGGATGCTTGTATCGACCTGCTGGTGCAGGACGAGGATTATGCCATCATCATTGAAAACAAATCTAATGGGGCATCC
>JAKJDA010000619.1:0-267 GCA_022706165.1 Candidatus Hydrogenedentota bacterium
GGAACAACGCCTGTTTTTTCTCGCACCGGCAACGGTATCGTGACCTGCCCTTTGGTAGAAACGCGCATAAGGTCTCCTTTCGTATTACTCTTACCGGTAAGTATTTTACTTATTGACGGGGTGAAAAGCAAGCGGCTTATTCTCATTGTGAAAGCGAATTAGAAGTATACATCGTACCCTTAATCCGATATGCGTTTTATATCTGCGCGAGTTGGACGAAACGGTTCCGCTGTGGATATTTTTTCCTGTGTCCGCAAAAAGGGAACA
>JAKJDA010000619.1:277-729 GCA_022706165.1 Candidatus Hydrogenedentota bacterium
GTAGTGTGCTCCTGTTTAACTTGACTGCGATTTCGTACGGCCCACAGTATATCAGAGTACTTCCCCCCATACTATCTTCTGAAAACGATCTTCTGAAAACGAATACTTTTTTCCAGTTGGCAGGGCGACAGAAAAATCTTGTTCGCTTACCCAAAAACAATAAAATATTGCTTAGTCTTTTCGATATCAGGTAAAATAGGGCCGCTATCAGGTCTTGATGACCCAACCACGTGTACTTCCCCAACACTTCCTGTATCCCGTGTATTTCCATACTTTCAGGAATAGAATTTCGGGGAGGGTTTATGTTTATCAACCGAAGGAGAGTCGAGTTTTATGGCTAAGAAGAGTGTGTATTTTTTTGGCGGCGGCAAGGCCGACGGCAAAGCCAGCATGAAGAATTTATTGGGCGGCAAAGGCGCCAACCTCGCGGAAATGGCAAGCCTGAAGATTCC
>JAKJDA010000619.1:779-1150 GCA_022706165.1 Candidatus Hydrogenedentota bacterium
GGAAATGTGTACGGCCTATTATGAGAACAAGGGCCGCCTACCCAAACACCTTGACGGCGAAGTGGCGAAGGCCATGGCCAAGGTCGAACAGGTCATGAAGAAGAAGTTTGGTGATTCGAAGAACCCGTTGCTGCTCTCGGTGCGTTCCGGGGCGCGCATGTCGATGCCGGGCATGATGGACACGGTGCTCAATATCGGGCTGTGTTCCAAGACCCTGCCGGGCCTGATCGAGAAGAGCGGCGATGCCCGTTTCGCCTATGACTCGTACCGACGCCTGATTATGATGTACGCGGACGTAGTCATGGAAAAGGCCGCGGGCAAAGAAGTTGAAGAGGGCAAAGGTATCAGGGTACAGCTGGATGGAATGATGA
>JAKJDA010000061.1 GCA_022706165.1 Candidatus Hydrogenedentota bacterium
CATAGCCGCGCAAGGTAGGGTATGTGATCCATCCGAAATTGTCCGGGTCTGAAAATGAGCCGTCCTGAAAAAGCTCACACGTACACTCAAACTTCGGGCAGCAACAGTCCTCAAACTGTTCGCGTGTTATCCGTATCGGCTTCCCCTCGGCGTTCGCCGGGAACCCGCCGCTCGGCATTCTGTAAATCGGGTCTGTCATGTCGGACACTCAAACGTTTCGAGAGGAATCACGCTATACACGCCGTCTTCAATGTAGAGAACGCCGGTTCCTTCGGGCGGCGTGAAGTCTTGTCCAGCCGGTCCAGCCGGTCCTGCTTGACCTGCTGGTCCTTGCGCCCCAGTCGCCCCTGTTGCTCCCGTCGCACCTCTTGCACCGCGTGCGCCGTCCTTGCCAACCCCAGTCGTCCTTACATCATCCTCAAATCCCCACGGCTGTATTCTATACTCAGCCTCTTTCCCGGCCATCGCATCCCATGTCTTGCGCTGAATCGCCTTGAACGGGTCGGGCTGATTCTCAAACCCGCGCCGCGCAAGAAGCTCGCCGCCGATGGTCGTAACCACCCGCTCGGTATCCCGCTCGTTCCAGCCGATCATGTTGTTCCATCCTTCGCGTCCGGGTCGCTTGCCGGATCAATCAGCGCGTCTATCTGATAGATGCCTATGTCGCCCTTCAATCCTTCCACGCGCACACGAAACACTCGTGTCTGTATCGGCGCCTCAAGAAGCCACGTATGCCGAAACCTGTTTTCCGTGGATGCGCTCACGATGAACTTGCTGCTGCGCTGGATCGCAAGCCGGTTTTCGGCCTGTCCTGACTCTATCGCCAGTGTAAACTCGCCGGTGCCGCCCGTAGTGCATACGGCCAGCTTCTTGACTGCGAACGGCGAAAAGAACGTCATTGAATAGGGCCGCGAAATCAGGGTCGCATACGCATTTCCCGAGTATCGGTAGATGCGGCGATTGTCCATGTCGTACACGATGTCCCGCGCAATAACGAGCGTCTGCCCCCAATTACAGGACAGAAGCACATCGCCGGTCTGCGCCTCCGAATACTTCCGCACAAGCCGCGACAACTCGATTACCTCATCGCCGCCTGCCCAAAGGAAGTGTCGCAAGCCGTGCGCCCCGGCCCCGTCCCATGCCACAGCCGCGTACCCGTTTATGACGCTGTTCGCATACGCCGGTTTCGACAACGTTGCGCCGATGGAATAGTTTGCCGCCGACTTCTGGAAATCGTCGTCGTCGCCCGCACAGTTGGACAGCACGTATCCCGCATTCTCCTTGAACACGAAAATCTTTCCGTTCCCGGACGGGATTACCAACGTGATCGGGCCGTTCCCGTCGTCGTTGAAATCAATGTGGCCCTCGGATGTCCACGGCTCCGGTGCTGACCCGTTTTGTAATACGGTGTATTCAAGCCGGTACAAACTTTCGGGATCACCGTCAATCACGGGTGTCAGCGAAACCTTCCACCACCGATTGTAAGAATAGAAATACTTGCACCCGTCGCCCGAAACATCGCTGCCGTCCACCGGCACGAAGAACAGCGCGCGCGAGTTGGGCGATGCAACCGGCGCGGTCCCGTACCGCAACACGCCGAAGGAATCAAACTTCGCCTGGTCTATGTCCGTGCATTCGCCCTGCCTAAGCCGGACCCATTCCGATTCGGTGTTGATGCTGGTCGGGAACGCACCCTCCAGCGTGATCCACTGCCAAGCCATGTTCGTGCCTCATAGTTCTGTAGCACCACCAAACTTACCCTGCACATCATCTTCCTTCATCCGGTACATCTGCGCGGTTTTCGCCGTTTCGATGTAGAGCCGGTAGAAGTTGACCTCCTCAGATTGCGCCTTGTAGCCGGTGTTCGCCAGCACGCTCAGAATGCCAGCGAAGATGCACGGCTCATACTGCGAGTCGAGGTCTATCTCATCGGCCAGTTTGTCCACGCTCTCCTCGTCAGTACCCACGCGGGTCTGCATATCGGAAAGCGTGTCGTTTACCGCTGAAATGAAGTCTTGCGTTGCCGAAGCGGAGTTGGCGGGCAAGCCCATGCGCCTGCCCGCCCGCTCCCAAAGCCGCCGAACGGAGATTGCCATGATGCACCTCCTAGAACGGCGTGATGTATAGGTTCACATCGCACTTGATGTAGCGCGCGGTTGCGTCATACGGCTGAACAGCAACCTTCTCGCCAATCAACGGAACGTCCACAAACCACGCTTGCAGCGTCTCGTTGCTGCACGCTGTTGCACGCGGATAGTAAACGAGGCTCCCGCCCACATCCGTCAACACAAGCGCCGTTCTGTTCATGTTCGTGTCTTTCGGCTCTATCCACACGTTCATGCTCAGGGTCGGCGTTGTGCTAGCAACATAGACGCATCCGGTCGCGTTCGCAGAGTAGTTTGTGTACTTCCCGGTAATCGTTGTCCCAGCGTCCACCTTCTTCCACGATGTCGAGTTGGTTGTTCCGGCAACCTTGCTAATCCACCAGTTCGTCGTTGCCGACTTGAACCAGAACAACCACGCACCGTCCGTACTCTCATAATAGTTGGTGGTATCGTAGATCATTCCGTTGTTGTTCGTGGTGGAAAAGATATATCCAGTTGTCGGGATACCCGGAACGCAATCGCCATCGTTGGTTGCGATGTACGCTATCGAAGTCTGATAGACCTGAATGGCAGACAAATACCCGTCCTGCGCGTTGCTCGTTCGCAACGTGGTGGTGGTAATTGCCGTCGTGTTGGTTACTACCTGACTCCAGGACATCGGAATACGGTTCTGCCCAAACGCCGCAACAGCGATCATCAAGCAAGCGATAAAAAAGAAGCCGGTTCTTTTCATCCTATTCTCCTTTTCTTGAGGGCGACACGCATAGCAGCGAGCCGCCCGTCAACCGCCTGCCTAATAATCTCCGAGGTTCGTCCAGTGAATCGTAATCACGCCGGAAACAGTATTCGTCGCCGTTGTAGACGGTGCCAGAAAGTCGTTCATGTCCACGCCAAAGTTCAAGTACATATCCTTTGCCGTAGTTGTCCCGTCAAACTGCGCCGCCGCCGCCAATGCCGAACTGTTCGTCCCGTTGATCGGGTCTGCGCTTGTGGAAGGACAGAGATCAACCATTGTGCCTGCAAGCGCGTTCGTGCTTGCTGCCACCGTGCCAAGCGCCCAATCGCCGCCTGACGCCAATGGCAACTTGTTGGTCTGCGGAGCGAGGATGATATTCTTCACCGTCACCCCGTGAACCAGCAACCGCCCTTCGGGGAAGTCGTAAATCTTCACGCTGCCCCATGCGTTCGTTTGGCTTTCTGCAACAATCTTGATTTCCGTTCCATTCAACGTCAGCGTGGTTTTCTTCATGTTCCCGTAATCAGCGTCCTCCGCCGTTACGGTTGACACGCTTGCCGTTCCGGACGTAACAAGAACATCACGAATGCTCACCGCATCAATTTCAAGCGTTGCCGTTCCAGCATCGTCCGTTGTCACCATCGCCGTTCCGAGTTTGCTCGACCTGAATCCGGCCCCGCCCACATCGCGGGCCATCGCATTCATGCCAAGAGCAAGCGCAACAGCGACAGCAAAAAGAATCGTTCGCTTCATGTCTTTTCTCCCTGTTCAGGGGGCTTTGGGATTACCGCCGCCCCCGTCACATTGTTGTCGTGTTGCTTACGCCCCGGCGTTGCCGCGCAGCCCATGCGGACGATCCGCGCCAGTGACAAACGTCATGGCAATGCGCTGTATGGTAACGTCCACGTTCTGACCGTCCTGCCAGGTCTTGACGCCGGGTTTCTTGCCCCAGTACCAGTACAACTGGAAGTCCGTCTCGTTGACCTCAACCGTGCCGAACCACGCCGTCGAACTCGTCAGGTAGTCCCACACAATCACGTTGAACGCGCCGCGAAAGATGTTCGTGGCGTTCAGGTTGTCTTCCGGGTTCCCGTCAGACTTCGTGATTTCGAGGGCTTTCCTGCGGAGGGCGCGAGGAACAACCAGGTTCCGCATAATCAGCGGACGCTTCAAAGCGCGCCCGTTGGTCGTTGCGGCGAAGTTGTTGTCCATGTCCTCCAGCGAATCGGGCGACAGCGCAGCCGCCGTCTCCTCGTTGTCCCACGTGCCGCTCCCGTCTTCCAACGGGCGGCTCTTGTCGCAGAGGTTCATCCCGTCCGCGCAGATAAACGGAACCGTCGCGGAGAACGCGAGATTGAACGGAAGGGCCGCGTGCAACTCGATGGTGTCCTTGCCGGACGTAATCAGCGCGCGCTGAATCTTGGAGATCAGCTCGTCCTGCGGAGCCGGTCTTCATAGCGGAAGCCCAGCCGGTAGTCCACCGGGGTGTACGTGTTGTTGAATCCTTCGATCACGGTCCCCATCGCAATGTCGTCCGCTTCCCGGTTCTGAGGAACCGTTCCGAAGCCGACAAACGATGTGTGCTTCACGTGATCGAGGTTCGTGGTCTTCTCGTTCCACAGCCGCAACCCCTGAATCGGCTTCTTCACCATGTCATCGTGAATGACAGAGAAGTTCGTCTCCAGGAAGTCGGGGAACTGTTCAGGCAACAGGATGCCGACCTGTGACCATGTATTTGTGAGTGCAGATGCAGTAGCCATTGTCGTTTTCCTTTCGCCTTATGCCGCAGGGTCGGCGTCAATGATGTCGGTCTGTATTTTGACGTACACAACGGCCAGCGTATCGCTGGAGTCGTACACGGCTGGGTTCACAATATACCCAAGGTTCTGAATCGTCACCGCTTCCTCCGATGCCGAAGGATCAACCGTGATGGTCGTACCGGAAACGTCCACGCCTTTCTTCTGACCGATCAGGGCAGTAGTTGCCGTTCCGCTGGTCAAGTTCATCTCGAATATCATATCCGGGGTGATCTTGATAACCCAAACCAGTCCAGCCGCATCGCCAGAAGCGCGGTCTGTAATGGCCTGATACGAAATGCCGCCGGTAGTCGCGCCGTTCGACACGGCGACAAGCTCACCGGAGGTGTTGATGCGAAGAAACTGTCCAGCGCCCCAAGCCGTTGATTTGGCAGCGTAACGCTGCACCACCTTCGGCGTTGTGGCAGCTTGGAACAGCCTCGGATTGCGAGCAACAAGAGTTGCCATGATGTGATCTCCTTACTGTTCAGTCATCAATTTGTTCAAGCGCACCACCGGCATATTCCGGGTTCTTCGGCTTGGAAACGGCATCTGCCTGCGCCTTTGCGCGCTGGGCGGACGCTTCAATACGCTCGCGGTATGTCTTGGTCGGGATGCGGAACAGCGGATCACGCCGGTGCCGGACGATTTCCCCGTTTTCTCGGGTAATCGGCTCGTACCCCTGACGCTTGTAATCCTCAATCGGCGTTGTGCCGTCTCCGAAAAACGCATGAAACTCGCCGTCGCGTACACGCCCGTCTGCCGAAACAACAGACAGACATTCAGGCGCATACTGTTCGATGAGGCTCTTGCGCTCGTTGACGGGCATGTGGTTGACGGAAATGTTCGGCGCAATTCTGCGCTTCGGCGTTTCCATCTTTTCAACTTCGGCAACCGGGATCATCTCGACAAGTCCTTCCGATGTCAGCTTCTTCTTGTAGGTTCTCGGCATGGTCATTCTCCAATTGCGAACTTGATGATGCCCTTTTCGTCGCCGGACGTAACAGCGCCGGACGCCTTGAGAAACGACGCGAACTGCTCTCGCTTGTTCGTGGGTTTCCTCACGTCCGTTGCCGCCCGCCTGCTCCCGACCGCGCCCGGAGGATTGAGTACCGGAGTACCCGTTCCATTCTTCGCCACGTAATGCTTTCGCATCGCGCCAGCGATCCGTGCTTTCATGGCCAGAGGCATATCAGCGAAACCCTCCTGGTCGAGCGCCTGCATCGCTTCCTGCATTTCGGCGTAGTCCGGGGATTGAGAAAGCATCTTGGCCTCCATCTCCTCCCGAATCTGCGACTGCAACTGCTGGATGTACTGGTGCTGTCCCTGGAGCATTTCGTTGAAGTAATCAACCAACACGCCGGGGTCCGTAATGGACTCCCGCTTCAACTGCTCGATCCGTTCCTTCATTTGGGCGCTGACCTGCTGGGCTTGCTTCTCTTGCGCCGGATTGCCAACCAACTTGGTCAACAACTCGACTTGAGCCTGCATTTGCTTCAACAAGGTTTCACGCTCCGACAAGGCCCGCTGCGTATCTTTCCACCGTTTTTCGTAATCTTCCGGCTTGGTACGCTGCTGGTTATCGGCCCCTTGCGTTTCGGAAGGACTCACATCGGAGGCTCCCGTTGCGCCAGCTTGGTCCGGCTGTGGCCTTTCGCCGGTGCCCGCTGTTTGCTGCGCGAGATTATCCGCAATCTCGGGAGGCTCGTCACCGGCCTGACCGAGAATCGGTATTTCCTTAGCCATTATCCGTTCTCCTGTTTTTTACTTCCAGACGAGATTGTATCAGCCACTTGAGCCAATGCAAAAACCCGCCTGATTCCAACACTCTCGCCCGCCGCGATAAACCCCGCGTGCGGGTCGTTCTTCTGCATGGCCGCGAGCGCGGAGTATGCTGTGCGATCCATGAGTTTTGCGAAAAGCGTTTCGATGGACTTCCAATCATCCTGCGCGATATGGTTGAACACGGCGCGGATTTCGTCTGAAGTGCATTCCACGCCGATCATGTTTGAAAACGTTGCCTGCAACTCTTTGGTGATTTCCATTGGTTACTCCGTCGTTGCCATTGCGGGCCTCCCGCCCATTGAAGCCCCAAGGTCAGCCGCCATTTCGTTGCCCACTTCCTGTCCCGGCGTCTGCGGAACGGGCGCGGCCTCTGGCGTCATCATGCCCTGTGCGCCCATCTGTTGCTGCATCTGCATGGCCGCTTCCTGCTGCTTCAACTGCTCGGTCGCCATAATGTGTTGCCGCAACAGCCGCAAGCCGGGATACATGCTTTCCGCATTTTCGATGTACTTGAATTGCGCCTCAAAGTTCTTGTGCTGCAACAAATGCGTGTCGTGCGCTTCCCCAGGCTGCGGAGGGTCGTACTGATTCCCGTACACCATCATCTGATTTTCGAGCCGCGCGATTCGCTCCGCATCGTAGTTGTGCGTGTCGCGTATCCAGCGCGGGTTGTGCAGCTTGTTCAGCGCCGCCCATTCCCGCAAAGCCGCGGCGGGGTCCACCGCCTGCATGAACGCGGGATTCGCAAAGATGCCTTGCAGCGCGTAGTTGAGCGCATTCAGCGCCGTCTGGTCCCGCTCCATTCGCTCCACCACGTCCACTTCGACCTCGTAGTCGCCATAAAGCATCGCGGGCCGTACCTCAAGATTCTCTGGTTCGCCGGTCAACTCGCACACCTGTTCCGGCAGCGCGTAGAAGTGCCAGTACCGCGCAATGGCCTCCGCGTAGAACGGAAGAAGCTGCATCAACTGATACCGCGCGTTCATCATGTGCGGCATTCGCGCCTGGTTGTAGACGTTGACCGCCTCGGACGCACTGGTGCGCCCGCCCATCGGCATTCCCTCGATAGCCTGTACCGTTTGCAACGCACGATCCGCGTCCTGCTCAAGATAGCTGATGTTTGCCATGATAGTGTTCGTGATGTCCGCAAACTGGAACTCGCTCAGACTCTCCTGGCGTTCCAGCCAGAACACTTTGTCGCGCCCGAACGTGAGGTCGTCCATGTAGACTTCGCCGCGAATCGCCTTCAACGGCTTTCGGTTCTGCAAAGTCCGGTTGTCGCTGGCCTGATTCTTCGCTGTGGTCAATTCGTTGAAGTTGCTCTCGATCACTTCCGCTGCGCTGATGTGATACAACCGCTCGGAGTCGTCGCGGAACTGGTGCCACATCATAATCCGCACCATGTCGTCCGGGTCCGGGTTGCGCTCAAAACGGACGCATCGGACGCTGGTGGGATCGTCCGAACTGCTAGCATTTTCAATGTCACCAATCAATGTCAACCAGTACCACGCTGGCGCATTCTTCGCGGAATCCCACTTGCCGTCCGCGATGGGCAACCGCACGAAAACATCCCATTGCCAGTACAGCCCCGTTTCGGTGTCGTCCGTTTCGTCAATGCCGACATTCGTATCTTTCGTGCGCTTGACATCGGTGTTTTGCTCGCCCTTGTAGAGATGGCTTGCGCCAAGGCCAGCCACATTTGCATACACGCCGGAACGCTGACCATCGTACAAATCGGCGCCGGGAGTCTGCCCCTCGATGATGATGCAATTCTGCTTCTGCATGTCTCCGATATTCGGGTCCGCATACAGACACTCGTTCGCAAGAAATCGGAGCGATGGGAGGTTTTCGACAACTACTTCGCGGTCCTCGAAACGGTAGCCTACCACGTTGACTTCCCCGGTAGTCGGGTCTGGTATTACGCGATCCACCACCTTTACCTTCCGCATCGCTTTTCTATGCCGCCACTCCACCATGACCGGCAGATTCCCATACTTGTTTAGCAGCGTGGTTCCCTCCATCACCTTCACTTCAAAGTTGTCACGGCGCATCGTCCATCGCGCCAGGACGTTGTGCTGGTCTGCCAAAATGCGGCCTTCCTCGGCCTTGAGGAATGCGCCCTCGGAATAAATGGGCCGGTATTTGAACGGCATGTCGGATTCCAACAGCACGGAAAGAGTTTGCGTGGCGAGCCGTGTAGACTGCCGCCAGTAGATCGTGCTGCCAGTCTTGGAGACCGGTGGCGAGGTGCTTGGTTCTTTCGTAGACTGTTCCGCGGTGTTCTTCCCGCACTTGAACATATAGTCACAGTTCTTCCACACCGTCTCAAACGGTTCGCGCAAAGTGCGATACCGGCGCAACGCGGCAGAGATGATCGGGAGCGCCTTCGGCAGCAAGTCCTTCAACGCGCCTTCGTCTTCTGCAAGGTTGTTGATTTCCGCCGTGGACTCTGGCAGCGCGCCCTGCTCGATCTCGTCCGGCATCGGAACGCTGTCAACCTGTTCCTGCTGCTGCGATTTTTCAGTCGTCATAGAAAACCGCTCCAATCATAAGGTATTCCGGCACTATGTAATCGGCCTTGGTTCCGGGTACGCGGGACACGGGTTTGTCCGCGACAGTTTGCGCCAAACCGCCGATTTGTTCCTTGCGAAACATTTTGCATTTCGCACCCACCGCAAGAATCTCCACCCATCGCGTCAACGAAAACGATCCGTCAGACAGCGCGACCAGGATTTTCCCGTCCGCATCGCGCACGTGATCGCGTTCGCATTTCCGCACCAACAACCGAGCGCCAAGTGGTTTGACGTTCATCTCAATACCCACATATTGTAGAGGTGATTTTTCTCGATGCAAAAGGTTGTAGCGTCCGCGCCGCGCCGCGTCCGGTCTTGCAGTACAGGTTTCCGAAATAGCGCATCGGGATTTGCGCGAGGTACAGCGCGCAACTCATCAGGTGGTCGTTTTTCTTCTTCGGCGTCTCTTTCAGGTTGAAGTTGTCAGCCTTCGACGCATAAGTATCCCAAACCCAACCTTCGATCTCCGAAATGAAGTTCTTGAGGCTTGCGAAAACGTAGATTCGCGGTGCGCCCATTTCGCCGGTTGCAAAATGCCTCCGCGTAGGGTCAATTCTGAATAATTCCTTCAACGCGGGGACCGAAAGTTCGGTTTTTGCGCCGCTGGCCTGCTGAACATGCAGTCCGCAGGCGTTGTAAAGCCATCCAATCTGCCGCCCCATCTCCTTTTGCGAGAATGAACGGCTGTCCAGCACGGTTTTCAGGAACTCCTGCTCTACAAAATCCTCTTCGTAGCGCGGATAATCAATTCCAGTCGCAGGATCGTGGAAAATGTCGAGCTTTTTGCGCCTGTTTCCGCACATTTCGATGATCGCCGGTGCATTTTCGGCTATTGTGCGCCCCCGGTTGTAGTATTCCTGGTAGAAAAAGACGTTCATGTCCTTGTCCACCGCAGCACAGAGGCACGCGGTCGGGTTGTTTGTGCCGTGATCCAGCCCGCGGTATCGCGTGCAATCCTTCGGAATCTCGAAATCGTCTATCACGTGCAACTTGCGGTCCCATTCATCAATCACAAGCCCACTTGTCTCATGCCAGAACCCGAAATATCGAGCGCGGCCCTCCCGCTGGGCCTTGACATCGCCGGTCTCAAACGGCTCGACGGCCCACTTGATCCGCGCCTTCTCCTGCTCCTCTACCGGATAAACCCAGTCCACCACATCAGGCACTCCCCATGTGTACGTTTTGACCGTGTGACCCTTGGTTTTGCGCCCGGAATCGAGGTCGTTGATGAACGACTTGGCCCCTGTGTCCGGGCGCCCTTCAACGGCATGTGGCGTGAGGCTGAACACGTGCCGACCACCCAGCGTCCTCAACCGTTCGTCGGCGCCGTCGAACCGCGTCTCGGGCGGCTGCTCGTCCCATAGCCAGCGATGCAATGCCTGCGACTCGAAAACGTCCTGGTCCTGCTCGTAGACGTAGAAGAAAATCCAGCTTCCGCATTTCAGCCGAATATGCGGGTTGCGGTCCCACGCGATGTCCTTGACCGGCTTACGCTGTTCTGTCTTGTCAGAGTACGCGCCAAGCTGTTCATCCGGTATCCACTTCTTCAACTCGGGCCAGATAACCGTCTTGTGCATTAACCATTTGTACGTGCCAACCCCAATCTTTATCGGGCCATTCCACTCCCTGAACGCAACGCCATGCTCGGAGAATATCGGCCACTTCTGTTCACACGGTACGGCATCGAGGATCATGTCCACAATGGCAAGCGTGGTCTTCCCAACGCGGTTCGGCGCCCGTATGATGCGAATATCCGTGGTGTAGTCGTTCAGGAACTCTTCGGCTTGCCTGCCGTGCGGCGAGAAAAACTTAATCGGATTCCTGCGCGCTGCCCCGGCCAGCGTCATCACGGCCTCAAACGTCTTCGGATCGCGCTCCCGCAGCCCGCGCAGGAAATCAACGCGGTACAGGTAAACCGATTGACCGGCGAAGATTCGCAGCACGTTCTGCGGATCGCGTACCCGCGCCATCAAATCCTCGCGCTGCAAATACTCCGCATACGTCATCTTGTCCATGAGCAGTTCGTCGCCCTTGTCGTACCCGAATATGTAGAGCGGTTCCCCGTTCCGCA
>JAKJDA010000620.1:0-282 GCA_022706165.1 Candidatus Hydrogenedentota bacterium
TTTCGTCGTATGTGATGGAAAAAAGTTTTTCTCCCATCTTGCTCATGTTTTCCGGATCGTTAATCAGAACGGCTCTCGCTTTTTCCCATGCCGACTCTATTGGTGATGGCTTGAAATCGTTGATTTGTGTCTGGAAGAATTCGGACAGGGAATTCAACGGAAGCAACAGCAATTCTTTCATAAAAGCCTGGATAATGTTATCTTCCTTTGCTTTTTTGCCAAAGAACTTTGCATCTTTGCCCAAGGCATAGCGGTTTGCTCCAAGCACGGCGGTGGTGCCAT
>JAKJDA010000620.1:364-900 GCA_022706165.1 Candidatus Hydrogenedentota bacterium
GCTCGGATCATCTGGGTCAAATGCAGAAGTTTATCAAGTTCCAGAATGGAATCTTTTGCATTGATGTCGATATCCATAGCCTGCAAAAGAGTGCCAATTGTTCCCCGGCAAAACTGAAGTCGTACACATCCGACCCTCCGCAGTTCTCCGTGCAGGCGCACCCGCGCCCACACGTCGCCGACTTACGTTCCCCGACCTGAAAACGGCCACATCATATGCCTTTCGGCGTCCGCCGTCAACGCCGGGCGCCTTTATCCGATTTTGCCGTAAAACGCAGCTTGTTCTTCCTATCCTTCCCATGCATTCATGGTCGGCGTTTCAGACTCCAGTGAGATTCTCTTGTGGACAGTGATCGCGGCTGGCATCTCGTTGCCTATCACTTTGTACTCCAGAAGACCAGTATCCAGATCAAGCCCCGTGACTTCAGTGGGGCGATCAGCCGACAGTCTGAAAAATCCGGACTCCTGCGCGCAAGTGCAAGTCACTAGTCATAGTCACTCCTTCGTGTGTTGTTAAAAAGTCATCGCCACGACCTT
>JAKJDA010000620.1:910-1139 GCA_022706165.1 Candidatus Hydrogenedentota bacterium
CCCGCCGCTCCCTCGAAAACGCAGCTTGTACTTCCTATCCGCTCCGGCTTCGTGTCGCGGGAGCGGATGCGACCCATCACCCAGCTCCTGTGCCTCGCGGATAGTATGTCGGTCATGGGGATTGTCAGGGGAGCTGGCTCAGAAAGGTCTGTGCCGGCACCACCATCGGGCGGGTGTATTGGAAGCAGTCGACCGCCTGGAATGGCAGGCCGAAAACAACTTGGAAGGC
>JAKJDA010000621.1 GCA_022706165.1 Candidatus Hydrogenedentota bacterium
CGGGCCGCAATGCAAGCGACTTCTCGAAGGCCTGCCGCGCCAGGTCCTTGTCCCCAAGACGCTGCGCTACGGATCCGAGCAAGTTCCAATTGAGGTAATCATCGGGCGCAAGCATCGCAACGCGTTTGATGGGGGCCAGGGCCTCGGCGGCGCGCCCAGCCTGCAACAGGAATTTTCCGTAGGCCGCATGATCGGCAGGCGTGTCGGCGATCCAACGGCGCGAATGATCAAAATCAAACAGGGCGCGCTCGACGGCCGGTCCTGCTTCCTCCGCAATCTCGGGAGACGACGCTATCTTTTCGAAGCGATCCCACGCTTCCGCCATGCGTCCCTCGCGAATGTTCAACGACACAAGTCCCAACTGCGGCAACGGAGCGTCCGCATCGAGTTGCACAGCCTTTTCATAATCACGCCGCGCCAACTCGTACAAGCCCTCGCGCTGCAACAACCGCCCCTTCATCTCCCATACGGACGCCTGCGCCGAGGCGCTCCCCGCCGCCTTTTCCGCATGCTTCAAGGCGCCGCGAACTTTGTCTCCATGCCGCGGCCCCAGCGCTTCATAGGCGCGGGCCAGCGCCAGCCACGATTCGCCGTCATCCGGCTTTACCGATACAACGCGCTCCCACGCCTTCGCCTCGAGATCGTAATCGCCGGTTTGATGGAGCACGCGCGCGTACAGCAAGAGGATCGCCCCATCCTTCGCTGTCCCGATGCCTTCTTGCTCGAACAACAGCAAGGCGTCCTTTGAGGCTTTCTCGGCCGCAGACGCATGGGATCTGTACGCCGACTCATCTCCCGCCGCCATCGCATCGGCCACGGCTTTCCGCTCGGCGAAAAACTCCTCGGCCTTTATGCGCGCTGCGGAAAAATCCCCCCGCGCCCACGTCGCGGCGCAACATGCCCCTAGCGTCGCCGCCAGAGCAACATTGCGCATCAAGGAAGGCATTGGCATCAGCTCTGAAGCATGACGCGGCGAATGATCTTTTGACTCTCGACGGCGTCCAACGTCTTCTGGGCTTTCCGGATTTCCGTAATGTCTAGTTTCTCAAGCTTCTTCCAGAAGATGGATAGATTGCCGATGGCGATTTGACACGCCTGGGAGGGATCCAGGCGCTCGG
>JAKJDA010000622.1:0-395 GCA_022706165.1 Candidatus Hydrogenedentota bacterium
GGCCCCGAGTACTTCAACAGCAACTGAACGGGCAGGGGAGTCCCGAACGGAACCGTCTTTTCCCGCGGGACTCCCGCCCCTTAACCCAACAGGAGAATAATTATGCTCAACCATCCGACGGCAGACAAACTCAGAGAACTGAAACTCACCGGCATGCTCCAAGCCTGGCAGGAACAACTCGAGATGCCCGACAGCGACGCCCTCTCCTTCGAGGAGCGCTTCGGCCTCCTGCTCGACCGCGAGGCTACCGAGCGCGCCAATCGCCGCCTAAAGAGCCGCCTGAAACGGGCCAAGCTGCGTCAGGACGCCGCGCTCGAGGACATCGACTACACCGGAGGGCGCGGACTCGACAAACAGCTCATGCTCTCCCTGGCCGGATGCCAGTGGATCCGCGA
>JAKJDA010000622.1:405-1107 GCA_022706165.1 Candidatus Hydrogenedentota bacterium
ACAACTGCCTCATCACCGGGCCCACCGGTTCCGGTAAGAGCTACCTGGCCTGCGCCCTGGCTCACAAAGCCTGCCGCGAAGGACATACCGCCCTGTATCTGCGCGTTCCCCGGCTCTTCCAGGAACTCGCCATCGCCAAAGGCGACGGACGCTACGCCCAACTCATGAACACCTATGCCAAGACCCACCTCCTGGTCTTGGATGACTGGGGGATGGCGGGCCTGACGGACGAACAAAGACGCGACCTCTTCGAGGTCATTGAAGACCGCTACGACCGAGGCTCCACCCTCATCACCAGCCAGGTTCCCGTCAACAACTGGCACCAGGTCATTGGCGACCCCACCCTGGCCGACGCCATCCTCGACCGCCTCGTCCACAACGCCTACAAAATTACCCTCAAAGGAGAATCCATGCGCAAAAAACGAAAAAGCTTGACCAAAACCCCAAAAGCTGATACATAAACCCATGTCCGGCGTCGCTTCGCTCCGACGGGTGATCGCCTCCGGAACAGGTGGACGGATTAAAACGAAATGCGTGATCCGATAACTCCGAAATGACTGGGCGCTTTCCTCCGAAATCGCCGATCCGATTCACCGAAATGCGCAGCTATTCATCCTTACAATTTTATGGCAATAGGTTTAGCAGTCTTGGACACACAAAGAACTGTCTTAGTTCAAGAGTTGCTGTCCCAATAGCGGAAAG
>JAKJDA010000623.1 GCA_022706165.1 Candidatus Hydrogenedentota bacterium
TGAAATCCGGAACGCCCCAACGCTCATTGCTCTCGACGCAACCAAAGAGGGCTGACCGGTTCGGGGAGAAGAAAGCCATTGAGAGCGCCGGCTAAAAACGGTAATCACTCCCTAACCAGACACCAATCATGACTTTGAAAAAAACAGAAATCCCGGTCCGCGTGGAATCCGACAGCATGGGCAAGATCGAAGTGGCGGCCAATGTGTATTGGGGCGCGCAAACCCAGCGCTCGCTCATCCATTTCGATATTGGTCGCGACCTCATGCCGCCCGAGTTGATCCGCGCCTTCGGCATTCTCAAGAAAGCGGCGGCGCTGGTGAACCAGGATTTGGGCAAGCTGCCCGCGGACAAGGCGAAGTTGATTGTGGCGGCGGCCGATGAGGTTATTGCCGGCAAGTTGAACGATCAATTTCCGTTGCGCATCTGGCAGACCGGCAGCGGCACACAAACCAATATGAACGTGAACGAGGTGATCGCCAATCGCGCCATTGAAATGGCCGGGGGCCAACTCGGTTCGAAGGATCCGATTCATCCCAACGATCACGTCAATCGTTCCCAATCCTCGAACGACACCTTCCCCACGGCCATGCACATCGCCGCGGCGGAACGCGTGCAACGCCATCTGATTCCCGCCATCCAACAGATTCACGATGCCATTGCCGCCAAGGCGCGGGAATTTGCGGGTGTGGTTAAAATTGGGCGCACGCATTTGCAGGACGCCACCCCGCTGACGGTGGAGCAGGAAATGTCCGGTTGGGCCAGTTTGTTGGCGCGCGACATCGAACGACTGAAACAATCCGCGGATGGACTTTACGACTTGGCCATCGGCGGTACGGCCGTGGGCACGGGGCTAAACGCGCATCCGGAATTTGCCGCGCGTGCGGCGGAAAAAATCGCGGAACTGACCCAACTACCTTTCCGTTCGCACCCGAACAAATTCGCGGCTTTGTCGGCGCACGACGAGTTGGTGTACGCGCATGGCGCGATTCTCACCCTGGCGGGATCGTTGATGAAAATTGCCAACGACATTCGCTGGCTGGCTTCCGGGCCGCGCTGTGGTCTGGGTGAATTGCA
>JAKJDA010000624.1:0-691 GCA_022706165.1 Candidatus Hydrogenedentota bacterium
CGTGCGGCGAGCGGTTGACGGAAAGCTTCTCAATGCGGGTGGGCAGCGGGATCGGGCCAGACACGCGGGCGCCTGAGCGCTTGGCGGTCTCGACGATCTCCGAGGCCGACTGATCGATCACTCGATAGTCGAAACCTTGAAGCTTGATGCGGATGCGTTGGCCTTTCATGCGAACAAAGAACGAAGTTTAGGTACGAGCCGGAGCCTTGGTGGAGGTCTCGACTACCTTGGTTAGGACGGAAGACGGGACCTGCTCGAAGTGTGAAGGGGTCATCGAATAGCTGGCACGACCCTTGGAAAGCGAGCGAATATCTGTGGCGTAACCGAACATGGTCTCCAACGGGACCATAGCTACGATAATACATGCACCATCGCGCGATTCCATACCTTGGATCTGACCGCGGCGGCGATTGATATCGCCCATGCCTTGATATTCCTCGGGGACGGTCACCTCGACCTTCATGATCGGCTCGAGGAGGATGGGCTTGGCATCCTTCATGGCTTCCTTGAAGCCGAAGATACCAGCCATCTTGAACGCCATTTCCGACGAGTCGACCTCGTGGAAGGAGCCGTCGATGATCTGCGCCTTGAAATCGATAACGGGATAACCCGCGATGACGCCGTTGTTGGAGGCTTCACGGATACCGTCGATCGTCGGCTTGATGAATTCCTTCGGAATGACACCGCCCAC
>JAKJDA010000624.1:775-1064 GCA_022706165.1 Candidatus Hydrogenedentota bacterium
AGCTTGACGACGCAATGACCGTATTGGCCGCGACCACCGGACTGGCGGATGAACTTACCTTCGCCAGTGGCGGGCTTGCTAATGGTCTCACGGTAGGCGATCTGGGGCTTGCCGGCGTCGGCTTCGACCTTGAACTCGCGGACCATGCGGTCGCGGATGATGTCCAAGTGGAGCTCGCCCATGCCGGCGATAATGGTTTGGCCAGTATCGGTATCGGTAAAGGTACGGAAGGTCGGATCTTCAGCCTGCAAACGCGCGAGAGCGTTGCTCATCTTCTCCTGGTCGGCCT
>JAKJDA010000625.1 GCA_022706165.1 Candidatus Hydrogenedentota bacterium
AGATGAGCAAAACATTATATTAGACTCCATTGCTGACGGAGTTTTTAGCGTTGACAAAGACTGGCGGATTAGTTCCTTTAATCGTGCCGCAGAGAAGATTACCGGGGTCTCGCGTAAGGATGCTGTGGGTCAACTTTGCAAGGATGTTTTAAAAGCTGATATTTGCGAAAGGAACTGCTGTCTACGGGCAACCATGAGAACCGGCAAACCTATCGTGAATAGAAATGTCTATATTATTGATGCGGAGGGCAGAAAGAGGCCGATCAGTATTTCCACGGCGCTTTTACGCGATAAAAAGGGTAAACTGCTCGGAGCGGTGGAAACCTTCCGTGATATCAGTGTGGAGGAGGATTTACGTAAAGCCATTGAGAAAAAATATTCTTTTGCTGATATTATTTCCAAAAACCACCGCATATTACAGCTTTTTGATATCCTTCCGGACATAGCTGCAAGCAACAGTACTGTGCTTATCGAAGGTGAGAGCGGCACAGGAAAGGAGCTTTTCGCCCGCGCCATCCACGATCTGAGCTCAAGAAAAAATCAGTTGTTTGTCGCCGTAAATTGCAGCGCGCTCCCAGATACTTTATTGGAGTCGGAGCTTTTCGGCTACAAAGAGGGAGCTTTTACCGACGCCAAAAAAGACAAACCTGGCCGTTTTCGTTTGGCGGAAAACGGGACACTTTTCTTGGATGAAATAGGAGAAATTACTCCTTCCATGCAGGTTAAGCTTTTGCGCGTTCTGCAGGAGAAAACTTACGAACCCTTGGGTGCGACGCAAAGCGTCGAGCATAATGTGCGTATCATTGCGGCGACAAACAAAGATCTGGATGTGCTGGTTCGTGAAGGGAGTTTTCGAGAAGATTTATATTACCGGATAAACGTTTTCAAAATCATCTTGCCGCCGCTACGTGAGCGTATGGAAGACATTCCGCTTTTAATCGACCATTTTATTGAACGTTTTAATGTGCTTCAGAAGAAAAGCATTCAGGGAGTAAGCGAAGAAGCAATGTCCGCTTT
>JAKJDA010000626.1 GCA_022706165.1 Candidatus Hydrogenedentota bacterium
TGCGGCTCGCCGAACCGGGAGATAGCGGCGGTTGATTTGAAGTAGGGGTTTTGCTGCGCTGGTCCGGGAACATGTTTCCGGACCAGCGTTTTTTTTGAGGCGATCGCGTGTTTTTGGGGCGTTGTGCACGTGGTGTGGAGGTCTTCGTTGTCGGCGGGTCCTATTCCGTGCTATTATTTTACCAGAGTTCGAAGAGTAGTGGCGCCGGAGAGCGTGACAACCATCGAGGGCGTTGCAAAGGGCCGGGGCGCGTTTGGCGAGGAGAGGGCATGGCGCAATCGAGAGAAGCGGGAGCGGGTTTATGAGCGCGTCGCCATGCGGTTCCAGCGCGGCCGGACGGGCTGGCGTATTTATCGTCGATGATCATCCCGTTGTCCGCAAGGGTCTTGCGTTGCTCATCAATCAGGAACAAGATCTCTATGTGTGCGGAGAAGCGGAGGATGCGGCGGCGGCTCTTGCGGCGATTGAGCGGAATCCTCCCGATATCGTGTTGGTCGATATTTCGCTGCCGGGCGTTACGGGGATTGATTTGATTCGGCAGATTCGAGCCCGTTGTCCGGACATGGCGATTCTGGTGTTGTCGATGATGGACGAAAGCATGTATGCCGAGCGCGCGTTGCGTGCGGGCGCGCGCGGCTATGTCATGAAGCAAGAGGCGACGGATCGCTTGATCTCGGCCATACATGGGGTGTTGCGGGGGGAGTATTGTCTGAGCGGCGAGATGTCGTCCCGTTTGTTTCGTCAGGTAGCGGCGGGCAAGGCCGATCCGGCGGGCTCGTTGGAAGCGTGTCTTAGCGATCGAGAGCTTGAGGTGTTTCGGCGTTTGGGGCATGGCATGAGCACGCGCAAAATAGCCGCGGACCTGCATCTGAGCGTCAAGACCATCGAATCGCACCGCGAAAACATCAAGCACAAGCTGGGCATTCGCAACGCGACGAAACTTGTCCAGATCGCCGCCCAATGGGTTCAGCGCCAGGAGCTTGGCTGAGGGAAGGGGTTACTGGGCCGTTGGGGGG
>JAKJDA010000627.1 GCA_022706165.1 Candidatus Hydrogenedentota bacterium
GTCCGTTCATGTCGTAGCGGCGTGACAGGTAACGGTTGTTCCAGGTGACGCCGAAGGAGGTCATTTTGGTTGGATTGGTTTCGAGCATGGTGATGCCGATGCCGCGCATCCAGTCCAGGTTGTTTTGCCAGTAGTTGGTGTTGTAGAGGTTGTAGTTTGTCGAAAGCGACAGGTTGTGGGAGTTGATGGAGTTTAGGAAGCTGGCGTATTTGGTCGGGTTGGCCTTGTACGCGACGCGGTATTGCAGCGCTTGCAGGTGGTGTGTCCTTTGCCGTCGAGGATGCTCCAGTTGTCGGCGATGAGCCGGTCGATAATGATTTCGACGATGGCGCGGGTGCGGGCCACGACGGCCTCGTCGGTGCAGTACTTCAGGCATGCGGCCAAGCCAGTGAACAGGCCGGTCTGCGTGTCGCGCGACGGATAGCCCAGCCAGGTGTAGTCCGTCCATGGGGCGACGCCGGCATAGGCTCCGTTGCTGTAGCTGCCGTAGTACCATTGGTATGCAGCGTTGTTTGACGGGCCCGAGAAGCGCGCGGTGCGTCCTGGGGTTCCGGTGATCATGATGTTGCGGTAGACGGCGTCGAGCACGCGGTTGAGATCGTCGATCGTTTCTTGATCGCCGGGCATGCAGGCGCTTTTCATGGACATGGCCATGATGTGCATGCCCATGAAGCACATGGCGTCGCCGACCTTGTCAATCGCGCCGACGCTTGTGCGGTTGAAGTTGTTCCACCAGCAGACCGCTTCTTGGCCCCACCATTCGTTGTATTGGCGGAAATCCTTCAGGTAGTTTTCCGCTTTTACGAACATTTGGTCGGCCTGTTCTTGCGATACGCCGTCCCAGCCGATCCAGGCGCTACGCAGGAACGACATGAGTTGCGCTTCTTGGGAAGCGGTTGGGTGGCAGGTGCTGCCGAGGTTCAGGAACGTCGCGTAGATCGTGGTGTCGGCGTTTACGGTAATCTGGACCGGGTTCGCCAGCGAGGCGGCCGCGAATTGTGGCGCGTCG
>JAKJDA010000628.1:0-322 GCA_022706165.1 Candidatus Hydrogenedentota bacterium
AAGGCTCGGGTGGAAGACGCCCTGAACGCGACGCGGGCCGCCGTTGAAGAAGGCGTGGTCCCCGGGGGTGGCGTCGCCCTCCTCCGGAGTCTGAAGGCCCTGGAAAAGGTCAGTCTCCCCGAAGACGAGCAGTATGGACTCAACATCATCAAGCGAGCCCTTGAAGAGCCCCTCCGCCAGATCGCCACCAATGCCGGTTTCGAAGGCTCCATCGTGATGGAAAAGGTCAAGGAAGGAAAGAACGACTACGGATTCGATGCCGACAAGGGCGAATATACAAACCTAATGAAGGCCGGGATCATCGATCCCACCAAGGTGGCAC
>JAKJDA010000628.1:362-998 GCA_022706165.1 Candidatus Hydrogenedentota bacterium
GTCTGGCCCTCCAGAATGCCTCCTCCGTATCCTCTCTACTGTTGACGACGGAGGCCATGGTCGCCGAGGCTCCCAAGAAGAAGGCCCCGCCGATGCCCCCGATGCCCCCCGGCGGTATGGGTGGTATGGGCGGTATGGGCGGCATGGACGATTACGATTATTGATCGGGACGGGATCATATCCTGACCCGGCGGAACCGGGGCCAAAATATCCGGCCGGAAGATGCATCGATATTTTGGCCCGGATTCGAAAAGATGTCCGAAAACAGCAGCGGCTGGAGATCAAAATCTCCAGCCGCTTTTTTCTTCCGCCGGGACGGGCGGTATCGCTCTTCATCCCTACAGCTCCCTCCCCGTCAGGGGGGGCCGGGGCGGGGATGGGTTTATACGCCGCCATACAAGCTCATGCCCCATCCATCCGAACTTCCCCCCGTAAGGCAAGAGACAAACGGAACAGATCCAAAACGGGCTCATCAGCCGCGCCGTTCACTTTTTGGCGTACTGGGCCTCGATATGTTCCTTGAATCTGTCAACGACTACCCGGCGTTTCAGTTTCATCGTCTGGGTCAAAAGGCCGTTTTCCAGGGTGAAATTCTCCGTCAGGAAGACGAACTTTTTGGGGATCTCATAACCACCG
>JAKJDA010000629.1:0-524 GCA_022706165.1 Candidatus Hydrogenedentota bacterium
GCTGTAGGCCAGATTGGCGTCGAGCGCCCAGAAGACCTTGACCACTCGCAGCGTGTTCTGCGTAACCGGCTCCGACAGGTCGCCTCCGGGAGGCGATACTGCGCCGACAACGGTGAGAGCGCCCTCGCGCCCGTCGGCGCCCAGGCATGTTGTGCGCCCTGCGCGCTCGTAGAACTCTGCCAAGCGCGAACCCAGGTAGGCCGGGTAACCTTCCTCTCCCGGCATCTCCTCAAGACGCCCCGACATCTCACGCAGAGCCTCGGCCCAACGAGAGGTGGAGTCGGCCATCATCGCGACACTGTAGCCCATGTCGCGGAAGTACTCGGCAATCGTTATGCCAGTGTAAACCGACGACTCGCGCGCCGCCACCGGCATGTCGGACGTATTTGCAATCAGTACCGTCCTCTTCATGAGCGGTTCGCCGCTCTTTGGGTCAAGCAGCTCAGGGAATTCCATGAGCACGTCGGTCATCTCATTGCCGCGTTCGCCGCAGCCAACGTAGACCACGATGTCGGCATCAGCCC
>JAKJDA010000629.1:622-996 GCA_022706165.1 Candidatus Hydrogenedentota bacterium
AAAGAACGTATCGAGCACTCGCTGCCCGGTCACCATCGGCTGCCTAGGCGTGAGTTTCTGCCCGATGGGGCGACCCCGCCTTACCGGCCATTTCTGCATCATCGTTATCTCACGGACGCCATCATCAGTGGCGATCCGCGCAATGACATCGGTGACCTTGGCGGCGCCTCGGTGGATCCACTCGAGCTTCCCGGCAACGCCGGGAGGCGCCATCACCCGATGCTCCACAACCGGGCTTTCCTGAACTGTGCCCAGGATATCTCCTGTGCTCACCGGCTGCCCCACCGTCGCCCGCGGCACGAACTCCCATTCGCGGTCGCGGTCTAGCCCGGGGGCTTCCACCCCGCGCGCAATTCGATCTCCCGAGGCCTCGC
>JAKJDA010000062.1:0-6550 GCA_022706165.1 Candidatus Hydrogenedentota bacterium
TCCAGTGGCTGAATGCCTCCTTGCAAAAGAGCGGGGAGACCTCCCTCGTCGCCAACACGGACGTGTGGGGCGTGTTCTTCCTGGCGGGCATCCCCGAAAACGCCCCATTGCCCACCGAAGACGCCGACGGCGATGGAATCCCCGATCTGGTCGAGGACGAGAATGGAGATGGCGTATGGAGCCATGTTGACGCAGCTTTTCCCATGCGGTGGCCGTTCCCGGGGAATGAGACCGATTGGCTGAACTGGGACACCGATGGCGACAACATCTCCGACGGCATCGAAGTCGCGCTCGGAACCAACCCGCTCGATCCCGACGATCCCCCACATGGGGCGGGACAGCTCGGCGTTCCCATGGCGACGCCTGCCGCGTTGGCGCTGCTCGCAACGATTCTGCTGCTTGCAGGCGTGATCGCCGTGCGACGCCGTCGCGCTGCATAACGCCATATCGCGGATCCCCCCAGCCGCCCATATTCCTATGGGCGGCTTTTTTTGGGGGGGGTGGGCGCCGCTCGATGGCGCCAGGAAAAACACGGCACGGATCCCTTGACAGCCAAGCAATGGCAAGGTAGAGTGTCGCTGGAACAGGCGGCCCCTACGGGTGGCGCAGCCGGGGTTGCTACCATCAACCAGCAGGATTCGAAGACCTGTGGGACTGCTCGTCCCACAGGTCTTTTGATTTAAGGGGCTTTCCCAGTGGCAGGGACTGTCCCGCGTCGCAGCGCATGCGCAAACTGCGGCACTTGGAGACGCACGCACATGGCAACAGAAATCGATGTTGGCAAACTGACTGGTTTGTCGCAAATCGAGGTTGAGGCGCGCCTGAAACGCGACGGGTTCAACGAACTCGCGTCGGCGAAACCGCGCAGCGCCTTCGCGATTGCGATCGAGGTCGTGCGCGAGCCAATGTTCTTGCTGTTGGTGGCGTGCGGCGCGGTCTATTTCTCGATGGGCGACGCGCAGGAAGCCATCATGCTCCTCGGCTTCGTGCTCGTGATCATCGGCATCACGTTCTATCAGGAACGCAAGACCGAGCGCGCTCTCGAAGCCTTGCGCGATTTATCGAGTCCGCGAGCGTTGGTCATTCGCGATGGCCTCGAGCGTCGCATCGCGGGACGCGAAGTGGTCGTCGGCGACATGCTGATCCTCACCGAAGGCGACCGCGTGCCTGCCGATGCGGTGTTGCTGTCGAGCAACTACTTGTCCGTTGATGAATCGTTGTTGACGGGCGAGTCCGTCGCGGTGCATAAACTGCCGCACGACGATGCGGACGCGCAACTTCCCTCCGCCGCCGATGGCCCCGACGCCCTGTATTCGGGCACGCTCGTGGTGCAGGGCAAAGGCATTGCACGGGTCCATTCCATTGGCGGGCAAACGGCCCTGGGGCGAATCGGCAAGGCCCTGCAGACGGTGCAACAAGAGGAAACGCGCCTGCATAAGGAAACACGACGCCTCGTGCGCATATTGGCGACGGTGGGACTCGGATTGTTTGTCGTCGTGGTGGCGGCGTACGGCATCACGCATGGCGGCACGTTGCATGCCTGGAAAAACGGCCTGCTGGCCGGCCTCACGATGGCGATGGCGATCTTGCCGGAAGAATTCCCCGTTGTGTTGACTGTATTTTTGGCGCTTGGCGCCTGGCGCATCGCCCAGAAACAGGTGCTGACGCGCCGCGTGCCGGCCCTCGAAACACTGGGTTCGGCCACGCTGCTGTGCGTCGACAAGACCGGAACGCTCACGCATTCATGCCAAGGGGAAAACCTTTATCGTCGATCTCAACGCGAAGAGACCTTTCCCCGAGACGTATCACGAGGTTCTCGAGTTTAGCATCCTGGCGAGTCAGGTGGACCCTTTTGACCCCATGGAAAAGGCCTTCCGGACTTTGGGCGATCACTTCCTGGCGAACACGGAACACCTCCATACAAACTGGAAGCTGGTGCGCGAATATCCCTTGTCGCGGGAGTTGCTGGCGATGTCGTTGGTGTGGTCGACGCCCGAACGCACGGATTACGTAATCGCCGCGAAAGGCGCGCCGGAGGCCGTCGCCGATTTGTGCCACTTGGATGCCTCCGCTATCGCAGAGATGGAAATCCAAGTGGCCGAAATGGCCAAGGATGGCCTGCGCGTGCTGGCCATGGCCAAAGCGAACCTGACGAACTCCGCGGCTCCAGCCGGAGGTGCGACCGGATCGGACGTGACGCCAATGCCGGTGGGGCAGCATGATTTCGACTTTGAGTTCCTCGGCTTGATCGGGCTGGCCGATCCGGTGCGGCCCGCCGTGCCGCAGGCCATTCAGGAGTGCTACGCCGCGGGCATACGCGTGGCGATGATCACGGGCGATTACGCCGAAACGGCTCGTAACATTGCGCGCCAAATCGGGTTGAAGGACGCGGAGGAGGTCATCACCGGGGCCGAACTGGACGCGATGAGCGACGCGACGCTCCAGGAGCGCATCGAGAGCGTCAACATCTTTGCACGCGTCGTGCCGGAGCAGAAGCTGCGCCTCGTCGACGCATTCAAGGCCAACGGCGAGATCGTCGCGATGACCGGGGATGGGGTGAACGACGCGCCCGCGCTGAAGTCCGCCCATATCGGCATCGCCATGGGCGGACGCGGGACGGACGTGGCCCGCGAATCCTCCGACCTCGTGTTGCTGGACGACGACTTCTTGTCCATAGTCAGCGCGATACGTCTGGGGCGCCGCATTTTCGACAACCTGACCAAGGCGATGGCGTATATTTTCGCCGTCCACGTGCCCATCGCGGGCATGTCGCTGTTGCCCGTATTGTTCGAGTGGCCGTTGATGCTGCTGCCCTTGCACATCGTGTTCCTCGAACTCATCATCGACCCCGCGTGTTCGGTGGTGTTCGAAGCCGAGGGCGAGGAGTCGAACGTCATGCATCGCCCGCCGCGCAAGGCCAGCGAACCCTTGTTTCACGCGCGCATGATCGGCATCAGTCTGGCGCAAGGCATGATGGTGCTGGCGATCATGGTGGCGCTGGTCCTGACGGCGCGCGCACGCGGACTCAGTGAAGGCGACACGCGCGCGGTGACCTATGCAACGCTCATCATCGCCAACCTGTGCCTGATCCTGACAAATCGATCCTGGTCGGACACGATTCTGAAGACGATGCGAAAACACAACGCGGCGCTCTGGTGGGTCCTTGGGGGGGCGTCGATATTCCTCGGGCTGGCGCTGTACTTGCCGTTCTTGCGCGATCTGTTCCGGTTCGGGACGGTGCATCCACTCGACCTGGCCATTGCATTGGGCGCGGGCGTTGCCAGCATCCTATGGTTTGAAGGGCTAAAACTGGCGGGTTTCAAGTTAGGCCGCTGAGAAGGATACCGGCGCGATGAATCTATTCGGGTGTATCGCCATGATCTTGGCGCAAGCCAATGCCGAATTGCCGTCGTGGTCGTTTGCATCGGACGAGGCGCGGCATGCCTGGACGCCGAACGCGCAGATCGTGAATGTGCGGGTGGAGCATGGGGCATTGGCATGCGATACGATAGCGAGCGATCCGTTCTTCACATGTGCGGGGCTATCGATTGACGCGACGGCGCGGCAATGCGTCGTCGTGCGGTTGCGCGCGGACAAGCCGGGGGTGGGCGAACTCTTTTGGACGGATCTCGACAGCGGGCCGTCCGGCGGTTTCGATTGGAGAAAAGCGACGCGGTTTTCGGTCCAGGGCGCAGGACAATGGGAGAACATTGTCATCTTTCCGTTCTGGCAGCAGGAGGGCGTTGTCCGCAAGCTGCGGTTGGACCTCTACGGCAACGCGCATTTCGCCATCGACTCGCTGCGCGTCGTGCCGTGGGGCGATGTCGGCAAGATCAATGGCGCGGCGTCGGAGTGGACCTTCGACAGCGACGCCGCGTGGCGCATCGTGCCGGAATCAACAACGCGAGCGATTCCCATATCACTGCCCGCGGCGGGAAAAAGCTGGGTCGTCGCGCGCATCAAGTCGGATCGCGAGGGCGCGGCGAGCATTTTCTGGGGCATGCATGAGTCACGCGGGACGGTGCACGAGGATTTTTCGCTGCGCGGCGACGGCCTCTCTCATTACTACAATATCGAGACGGGCGCCCATCCCGAATGGAAAGGAACGTTGGCTGTCGTTGGCGTTCGCCTGCCCGAGGGCGCCACAATCGAGTCTCTCGCGTTGGCCAACGTTCCCGGCGGTCCCGCTGAATGCGCGGTCGAATACTTCGGCGCGGAAAGCGGCCTAAACCGTGCGGGCGCGATGTGCCGCGTGCTGCTGCAGTTGATGAACCGCGGCGGCTCGACCGTGGACGCGCTTTCTGCAGCGCTGCAACTGCCGGAAGGCTGGAAATACGCAGAGGGTTCCGGCGCCGTGCAAACGCTGTCGGCGCTGGCCGGCGGCGAACGCACAACACTCGCGTGGACAGTGTTTCCGTCATCGCCGGGCGATCACCCGATCACGGCCGCAATCGCCGGCCACCATGCGCCGCCCGCGCAAACGGCCACGATCTCCATCACGCCCGCACTGGGTCTTCCGAAAGCCGACTACGTGCCGGCGCCGCAACCGGTCAGACCAATTCTCGATGTAATGGCGTATTACTTCCCCGGCTGGGACACGCCGGAGAAGTGGGACCCCATCCGCCACGTCGCGCCGATCCGGCGTCCTTTGTTGGGCTATTACGACGAAGGCAAGGCGGAAGTCGTGGATTGGCAGATCAAGTGGGCTGTCGAGCACGGCATCACGGGTTTTCTGGTGGATTGGTACTGGAACAAGGGCGACCGAATGCTTGAGCATTGGTTTGGCGCCTACCGCAACGCACGCTATCGCGACCAACTCAAGGTGGCGATCATGTGGGCCAATCACTGGCCCGCAGGGCAGCATTCGCCCGAGGATTGGCGCAAGGTCACACAGCATTGGCTCGAACACTATTTCACCCTGCCGGGATATTACCGCATTGACGGCAAACCTGCCGTGTTTATCTGGGACACAGCGCACGTGCGTTCCGATCTGGGCGGTTCGAACGCCGTGCGCGCCGTGTTCGAGGAATCGCAAAAGGCCGCGCAGGCAAAAGGATTTCCGGGCATCCTCTATGTCGCGATCGGGAACGAAATATCGACGGATATCGCCGCGACCCTTGCCAGGGAAGGCTATTCCGCTTACACGCGTTACCACGAGTGGGGCAGCGTCCGAGACGAAGCGGAAGCCCGAAGCCTGAGTCCGCTCTCCTACGACACCGTCGTGCAATCGGCGACGGCGGCATGGGCCAGACAGAATGCGGCGCGCGGTGGATTGACGTATTACCCGACCGTCGACACCGGCTGGGACAATCGTCCGTGGGAAGGCAGCCGTGCGTATCGCATCACCGGGCGCACCCCGGCATTGTTCAAACAATTGCTGCAACAGGCAAAGGAGTTTTGCGCCGCCGAGCATGCGCCAATGGTCGTGATCGGTCCATTGAACGAATGGGGCGAAGGCAGCTACATCGAACCATGCACCGAATTCGGATTCGCGATGTACGATCGCATTCGCGAAGTCTTCGGCACGGGCGATCCGGCATTGTGGCCGGCAAACATTGCGCCGGCGGACGTGGGTCTTGGGCCCTACGATTTCCCCACGCAGACCGGACCGCCAAGGTGGACTTTCGACAGCGGCCTTGAGGGTTGGAGCGCTCATATGAACGTCGTGGACATGCGCAACGAGAATGGCGCTCTCCGCTTCCGCACGATCTCTTCCGACCCGGCCCTCACGATTTCGTCGGTGTCGTTTCCGGCAAACGAGGCGACGCAATGCACCATCACGATGCGTTTCACCGGCACGCTGCCCCCGCACGCCTCGGGACAGTTGTATTGGGGCACAGATGGCGCGGCGCCTTCCGAAACGACCAGCGCCCGTTTTTTTCTCGAACACGACGGTCAATCGCACAGCTATACCATAGACTTGTCGAAAAAGACGCTCTGGCGCGGAACCGTCACCGCATTGCGACTCGATCCGTGTGAAACAGCGGGCATCGACGTAGCCATCGATGAAGTGCGTTTCGATCCGTAACGCTTGTGCAAAACCAATCATGGGAGAACCCTTGTGCCCAAGGTCGCAAAGCCTTCCGGCAGACATAACCCCCAGGGCCTCGAGATACTCTATGAAGACCGGGATATCTTGGTCGTGGATAAGGCCCCGGGCCTTCTGACCATGGGCACGGATTCCGAAAAGACACGAACCGCCTACTATCGGCTGACGGATTACGTGCGCAAAGGGTGCGCGCGTTCGCGGAACCGCATATTCATCGTTCACCGACTCGATCGGGAAGTTTCAGGGGTTCTTGTCTTTGCGAAGACCCTCGAGGCAAAGGAGTCGCTCCAGTCCCAGTGGGAAGAGGTCGAAAAAAAGTATCTCGCCGTCGTTCATGGCTGTTTGCCCGACAAAGCCGGCGTCATCTCCTCCTATTTGGCCGAAAGCAGAACCCTCGCCGTCCACTCCACGGACGATGCCACGAGAGGAAAACTGTCCCGTACTGCATACCAAGTCATCAAGGAGACGCCGCGCTTCAGCCTGCTGGAGATCACCCTGTTG
>JAKJDA010000062.1:6637-11031 GCA_022706165.1 Candidatus Hydrogenedentota bacterium
ACAAGTACGGACGGAAAAACCCCGCGCATAAGCGGATCGCGCTCCATGCGACGTCCATCGCCTTCATCCACCCTTCCACCGGAGAACCTGTCGCCTTCGAGAGCGAAGCGCCTGCGTATTTCCACATGCCGCAACGTTTGGCTCCTTGATGCAGGCGAAATCCCCAGGGTTTCATTGCGCCCAACGATGCATTATGATGGGCGCCTCGGCGATCCGGCAACCAGGGAAACCGCATCGCGTGAAGGAGTCACATGCGGACAGTGGCGATTATTCAGGCGCGGATGGGAAGCACCCGGCTGCCTCACAAAGTCCTGATGTACGTCAGCGGCCAGACAATGCTCGAACGCGTGGTCCGGAGGACCCAAAAGGCTCCGTTCATCGACGAAATCGTCGTGGCGACGACAACATCCGCTTTGGACGACCCCCTTGTGGCGGAGTGCGCCCGGCTTGACGTAGGCGTGTTTCGCGGAAGCGAAATGGATGTGTTGGGCCGGTACTACGGAGCCGCCGTCGCGCACAACGCCGAAGCCATCGTCCGCATCACCTCCGATTGCCCCCTTATCGATCCGGAAGTGACCGGAAAAACGGTCGAAGCCTTCTTGAACGAACACCCTGATTACGCCGCGAACATCCTTGATCGCACGTATCCGCGCGGCCTTGATACGGAAGTGTTCACCTTCGACGCACTGGCGTGTGCGCATGCCGAAGCTTCGGATGCGTTCGATCGCGAGCACGTCACCGACTATATCATGGAACGCCCGAACCGGTTCCGGCATGTGAGCGTGCGGCATGACGCCGATTGCAGCAAGGGCCGTTGGACCGTCGATACGGCAGAGGATTTGGCTTTCGTGCGAGCCGTGTATGCACACTTCGATGGCGACGATTACGTATCCTGGAGGCAGGTCTGGGATTTCTTGAAAGCGCATCCCGAACTCGACGCTATCAACAGGCACGTCCGTCAAAAGACCCGGGAAGGGAACTGACCGCTTTCACGCCCCGTTATTTTGCCGCTGCTGCAGCCTCTTGAACGGTTTTTCCCGCCGCCAGCCAATCCTTGTAGACCGCCTGGTAGCACCGTTCGATAATGTGCTGATACCCCTGCGGCATAGGGTGAACCCCGTCCGGCATGGCCTCTTCCGAGTTGGCGCAGTCGGGATTTCCGCCAGCAAAAGGCTCGTAGCGCGGAGGCAATCCCGGAAGCGGCCCTTGGCCGCGGGAAACGCGGGGTGGATTGCCATAATAGTACTGCAGCAGGCCAAAATGCTGAATGTATGCACAGCGATCAAGGCCGCTCAGCGCCTTCTGCTTGTACCGGGCGAATTCCAACAAGGCTTTGTTCAACTCCGACGGGTGATGTTCTCGGGAATATGCATGCGGAGCTTGGTCCGCATGACGTTAGGGTCGAGGTAGTCGTAATCGTTCACCAGCACCTTGATGCCGGGACGTTGGGCCAGGATAAAATCCACCAAGGCGCGAATGTCCTTGCAGATGCGCTCCCATACTTTCTCCCGCTGCGCTGGCGTCATCTCGATGATGCCTTCCTCCATGGTTGCGCGAAGAAAATCGTTGCCGCCGATGCTGAGATGGACGATGTCAAGGGTCGGCTCCTGTTCGAGGGCCTGTTTGAGGGAATCCAGCTTGCCGATGCTGTCTGTCTTGCGGTTATGGTTCCGCGCCCATTGGTCGGCGCGCGATCCGCCATTTCATGGGCGGCGAACACCTTGTCGAAAGCGCCAAACTCGAAGATGCCTTGGGCCCAGCTATCGCCCACCACCAGAATGCGCGGAACGCCTGCTTCAGCGCCCGACGGAGCCCCAAAGGTCAGGAAAAATGCCGCCAAAAAGCACATCATAAAAAAACGGCGATGGATTTCGTGTTGGGGCATCGGCTGCATATCTCCTCCTTGCGTTCGTTTGGCCGTAAGCGCTTGTGTGGCGTGGGAGAATTCTCACAGGCAGCATGTTCGCCTGAAGGGTCTTCTCTCGCGCGGCGCCCCTTCAGGAACGGCTATTTCCGCCTCCGGCAATGCGTCTGTGAACATCCGGGGCTGGAGCGATACGTATATCATTTTTTTTGCGTTCAAAGCGAGCTTTTTTCTTCTCGACTGTGATATGCTGTCTTTTATGATGTTCATCGTGAAAGGCCGTCCCCGCGCCACATGCACGCGGCGCGCCCGCTCCCAGGGAACCCTTGCGCAGCCATGATCGCGCCGTCACCGCACATGCCTAGGACTGTTTCGTATTCTACAGGCGAAGAGATTGCCAATAGCATCACCCATGGACTGGGCGCGGCGTTCGGCGTCGCCGGCCTGGCGGTGTTGGTGACGCTTGCCGCTATTCAGGGCGACGCGCTTCGGGTGGTGAGTTTTAGCGTATATGGGGCCTCTCTCGTAACGCTGTATCTCTTTTCAACGTGCTACCATGGAGTCCGCGCCCCACGGCTAAAACGCTTTTTTCGCGTCATGGACCACTCGGCCATATTTTTGTTCATCGCCGGAACCTATACCCCCTTCACCCTGGTCAGTTTGCAAGGCGGAGTGGGATGGTGGCTTTTTGGAGTGATTTGGGGCTTGGCGGCGACGGGCATCTTGCTGAAGCTGTTTTTCACGGGCCGATTCGGCATTTTGTCGACTATCGTTTACGTGGCGATGGGATGGTGTGTTCTTGTGGCGATCAAACCGGTGGTTGCCGCAATTCCTTTCGGTTGCTTTCTTTGGCTGTTGGTGGGGGGATTGTCCTACACCTTGGGACTAATTTTCTACGCCGCCCAACGTTTGCCCTACAACCACGCCGTGTGGCATGTCTTCGTAATGGCCGGCAGCGCTGCCCATTTTATCGCCATTTTTCTCTACGTCCTCCCCGTTCGGTAGATTTTCGCGATTTTCTCCCCGATTCTACGAAACTCACTACAAAAGCGATCTTCGTAGCGTTTTCCTTGACAGAATCCCATTCTTACACTATAGTTAGAACAGGTGATATTGTCTTTTGGCGCAAGTGAGGGGTTTTGTCATACCTATCAAGGAGCATCACATGACCATGCGGTACGGATTAAGGGCGGGCTCTGTCTTGTGTAAGAAACAGTCTTATGGCGATTCCGAGACACGAGGGAGCGTCTCGTTTTGGACAGCATTAATCGTATGTGCCGTGTTTATGGGAGGTGCGGCATTTCCGGCATATGCCGCATTTTCTTCCACATCATGCGTCATCGCGGGCGGAGCTGCGTGGGGCATCGACCGGGTGCAGCCTGTCGCCGTGTCGGCCACCGCCAATAAAAATATCATTGCGTACCAGGTCACCGACGGCAACGGGAATTGGTCGGGCTGGAACTATATTTCCGCGGGCGGAAGCGTTTCGTACACTCTCTACCCACAACTGTATCAGGTGAGTGGCGCCGTCTATGGTTTCCAGATTCAATTTCTGGATGCCGGATACACGGTCGGGAGCGCCTACGACACCATCTATCTTGATCTCGACAATCCCACCATCTCCACTCCCACCGACGAGGGCGTTTACAAGGCGGGCAGCACGGTTCGCTTTTTTTGGACGGCCAGCGACGGCACGAGCGGCATCAAGGACTATTACATGATCGTGGGCACCCAACCCGGCTGGAATGACAAGTTCGCCGGCTGGATTGGCGCGCAACCTGGATACTATGACATTTCGGGATGCTCGGACGGAGTGACCTATTATTGCCAGATGTATGCCCAGGACAATGCTGGCCGCACGAGCGCATGGTCCGGGGTCTCCAACGGCATCAAGGTGGACCTTCATCCGCCAACCGTGCAGGCTCCGTACGACAATGGGCTGTGGGATGACGGCACGGTGGATTTCTCTTTCCTGGGCTTTGATTCCTCCTCGGGCATCGCGGGGTATGTCTACGAAGTGGCCGCCAACACGAGTTTCAATCCTGTCTTGGCGACGGGCACCGTCTCCGGCAATTTCTACACCTATCCGGACGGGATATCGGGCGTTACGTACTACTGCCGCGTCAAGGCGGTGGACAACGTGGGCCGCATGAGCGACTGGTCATCCGCGAGCGACGGCGTCATGGTTGATCTCGGCCCCCCCACCATGACAACGCCGCAGCCCATCGCGCCGTATTCGACGAGCGACAACATCACCTTCTCGTGGACCGCCACCGACGACAACCTCGTCATTACCGACTATTACATGCAGGTGGGCACTGCCCCGGGGCTGGCCGATAAGCTGGACGGCTGGATTGGACCGCAACCCGGTTACTACAACATTCCGGGATGCGCGGATGGCAAGACCTATTACTGCCGCATGATGGCCAAGGACAAGGCGGGCCGCGTGAGCGAGCCCACTGCATGGAGCAGCGGCATCACGGTGGACCTGACGAATCCGGCGCCTCCGGGCACGCCGACGGCGGGCAAT
>JAKJDA010000630.1:0-310 GCA_022706165.1 Candidatus Hydrogenedentota bacterium
TGCGAATGGCGTCATCAAGCGTCTTCACGACCACCGTGTTGAACAGCAAATATTCGATAGCCCGGCTCAGCCGCGGCTCGAACGACACGTAATCAATAGCGCGGCCAATCACGCCGGGCAGGCCTTTTACGACATCACAATCATCGCGCTGGCTCGGCCGGATCGTGTCCAACGGCAGAAACGTCACGCGCCCGGCGCGGTGCTGTTTGAGGAAGGCGATGGCCGACTTGGCCGCGTCGGCTTCCTCGACAATCACGTTGTTGACGTTGCCGCCCAGCGCCGCCTCGATGGCCTGTTCGTAGGTCTTCTG
>JAKJDA010000630.1:370-605 GCA_022706165.1 Candidatus Hydrogenedentota bacterium
CCCACCGGCCCGAGCACGCCGTTGACTTCGGGCATGTTGCGCTGCTTGGCCATCATGATGGCGCGCACGCCAACGGCAAACCCCTCGTAGCTGTCGCGCAGCTCGCGCAACGACGTCAGGCGCGCTTCCTGACTGCTCTTTTTCTCGCGCAACGCCTGGCGCTCATCCTGCAATTCGCGCACGCTCTGGGTCCGCGCCGCATGCTCGTCGGACGCCTGCTTGCGGTCGTCAACGA
>JAKJDA010000630.1:676-976 GCA_022706165.1 Candidatus Hydrogenedentota bacterium
TTGTCAGGTCCTCGTTGCGTTGGTCGTGGTTCTGCCGCCGGTCACGAATGGCCGCCAGACGGGACTCCGCGTTGCGGACATTTACCGACAGCGTCTCGAGTTCGGTCTGGGCTTTGGCCCGCGTGTTCATCGCATCCACGGAGCGCGCCCGTGCGCCCTCGAGGGCGGTTTCCGCGTCGGACAGGGCCGTCTGGGCCGCCGTATATTCGGCTTGTTTGGCCTCGATGGCCGCCTTTTGGTCGACCGTCTCGCGCTCGAGTGTGACAATGGCTTCGGTCGTCTTGATCGATTGCGCGTCCA
>JAKJDA010000631.1 GCA_022706165.1 Candidatus Hydrogenedentota bacterium
CCCCTTCCTGGAACCGGGCGCAGCAGGCGCGTCGTTTCTCATTTGATCACGGAAGGGCCGTTTGCGTCAATGGATCCGTCAAGCCGGCTTCCTCAAATGCATGGCGGCGTTCGACGCAGGTTGGGCAAGCGGCGCAAGGCCGGTCGGCGCCTCGATAGCAGCTCCATGTGTGGGCGAAATCCACGCCAAGCCGCATCCCTATACGAACGGTCTCGGCCTTGCGCAGGGTCGCAAACGGGGCCTGGATAGTCACGGCGTTCCGGCGATTAAGAGCAAGCGTGTGGTTAAGGCGATCGACGAAATCCACCGTGCAATCCCAATAGCCGTATTCGTCCTGCGCTTGGGCTCCGTAGAATACATCTGTCGCGCCGCATGACTCGGCGTAGGCCGCCGCGATTGACAGCAGCACCATGTTGCGATGGGGAACATAGGTTGGGGGCTGGTCGGCGCTTTGGGGTGCGAGGTTTGCCAAATCCGGCACGTCGGCGCCGCCGTGAACAAGCGACGTGGCGTTTTGCACGAGTTTTCCCAGGAATTGGAGGTTCAACACACAATGATGCGCAACGCCGGCGCGTTGGGCCTGCCAGCGGGCGCACGCCAACTCGCGATCGTGCCGTTGTCCATAGTCGCAACTGATCGCATGCAAGGGCTTGCGGCCCAAGTCCCGCGCCACATGATGCAACAGCACCGAACTGTCGAGTCCGCCGCTTAGCAGCGCCACGGCGGGCCCGCGTTCCGTATCCATCCGGCTTCACGCCTCCGTCCTTCTGCCGCGCCTCCGAGAATTCTTCTTTCCGAATCCTGTTTTCACGGCTGCGGCGTTACTGATGCGTCAAAACATCCAACATCGCTGCGATGTTTTCCGGCCTGGCATCGCGCGGAATCCAGTGGGCCGGCGCGGCGTTACTGATGCGTCAAAACATCCAACATCGCTGCGATGTTTTCCGGCCTGGCATCGCGCGGAATCCAGTGGG
>JAKJDA010000632.1 GCA_022706165.1 Candidatus Hydrogenedentota bacterium
TGCTGGTGGAATGCTGGAGGATCAGCCCGAGCGCCTGCTGGATTTGGTATTCGGTGAAGGGATCGATACTGGCAGTGGCTTCATCGAGGATGAAGATGGCAGGTTTATGCGCCAGAACGCGCATCAGGGCAACCAGTTGGCGCTGCCCCATCGAGATATGGGCGCCGCGTTCACCGACTTGCGTGTCGAGCCCGTTGGAGAAGGTCTCGAGCCATTCGCCATTGCCGATCTGGTGAGCGATTTGGATGATTTCACCGCGGCTGATGTTCGGGGCAGAAAAACGGATGTTTTCTTCCACGGTGCCGTCGAAGAGGAAGGGGACCTGAGTGACGATGCCCATGTTGCGGCGCAGAGAAGGCAGGTCGAATTTACGAATGTCGATTCCATCAAGCAGCAGCTCGCCCTGTTGGAACTCGTAGAAGCGGGAAATCAGGCGCACGATGGAAGACTTGCCGGCGCCGGTATGCCCAACAATGGCGACATTTTCCCCTGGAGAGATGTGAAGATCAAAGTCTTCCAGTACCTTTCCTCCGGTGGCGTACTTGAAGCTAAGGTGGTTGAAATCAATTCTGCCTTCGAGGCGTTCCACATGGAGATTGTCGCTCTGGATGACGGAATGTTCCGAATCGATCAGGGCGAAAATGCGTTCAGCGGCGGAAAGCCCGGTCTGGACCTGGGTCCAGTAGGAAGTGATGCTCAGGATCGGCATCAGGAAGCGGTCGCTCGCCAGGAGGACCATGTACCATGCGCCAGCGGTGATCAAGCCTTGGGTGACGGTGAGAGCGCCGAAGTAGACCAGAACGGCGATGCTGATGCCGCTAATAGTGCGCATAACCGGAAAGACGATCGAAAGGACGAAACCGCGCTGGACGTTGACCTTGAAAGAGGTGACGTTGGAAGCATTGAAGTCCTTGTAGATCTCTTCTTCCTTGCGGAAATTTTTGGCAACTGAGATGCCGCTGATGGT
>JAKJDA010000633.1 GCA_022706165.1 Candidatus Hydrogenedentota bacterium
TCCCCTTTGGCGCCAGTGGTTCGCCAAGGCCTTTGTCAATGCCTTGCGCGCCACGTACAATCATTAACGGGGCTTTCGCCTTTTAATTTCAACGCGCCCATGTGCTACGCTGTAGCGGTCTATTCCCCTATGAGCCCGTTATAGAAGGACCAGGTGCCATGTATCTTTCCGTAAGGCCAAGACGATTGCGGCGCAACGAAACATTGCGGCGGCTGACGCGCGAGACACGGGTCAGCGTTGATAATCTTGTTCTTCCGCTCTTTGTGCGGGAAGAAGCCCATGCGTGCAAGGCCATCACTTCCATGCCGGGCCAGTATCAATGGGGACTTGCCGAAGTTGCGGATGCGGCGGCCCGGGCGGCCGACACAGGCATTCCCGCCGTGTTACTCTTTGGCATTCCAGCGCACAAGGACGCGGAAGGGTCAAGCGCCTGGAAGCGTGATTCAGTTGTCTGCCGCGCCGTGGAGGCGATCAAACAACGCTCCCCGGGCCTTTGCGTGATTACGGATGTGTGCCTTTGCGAATACACGGACCACGGGCATTGCGGACTTCTACACCAAAACAGGGACGGTATTACGGATGTAAATAACGATGCCACCGTCGAGGTCCTGGTCAAAGAGGCCTTGGCCCATGCCGGTGCCGGCGCCGATATCGTAGCCCCTTCCGACATGATGGACGGGCGGGTCTTCGCCCTGCGGGACGCTCTGGACGCGAACAGCCATGCGGAGGTGGCCATCATGGCCTACAGCGCCAAGTTCGCTTCCGCCTTTTATGGGCCATTCCGGGAGGCGGCGGAATCGCCGCCCCGGTTCGGCGACCGACGTTCCTACCAGATGGACCCCGCGAACGGAAATGAAGCGCTCCGTGAAATCGCTCTTGATATCGAGGAGGGCGCCGATATCGTCATGGTCAAGCCCGCCTTGTGTTATTTGGATATCATCCGGCGCGCCGCGGACGAATTCAATA
>JAKJDA010000634.1:0-631 GCA_022706165.1 Candidatus Hydrogenedentota bacterium
TCCTGCTGATTGATCTTTTATCCGGCTTAGCGATATATTTCTCGGTAAAACCCTTCTCTACCGCAATCGGGCTCATATCCTTCAAGCCGCACTTTATTCCGCACACCTTTTCTACAAGTATCGAATCCTCATCTATCCTTAATCCTTCCTCTTCAAGATAGCGCTGCCCGATAGGTTTTATAAAACCGACCCTCTTAAAGATCTGCTGAAAATTATAAACCAGACCCAGTGAAACCGTAGTCTTACCATCATTCTGTTTAGTAGCTGCGATAAAAACCTTTTCATTCTCTGGTTAGGCTATAAGTTCTCTTCTATCTTCTGCTTTAATGCGGCTTTATTCTGCACCCCGGATACCTGAGACATAACCTTACCCCGTATTTGGAAGCAATCGAAGAATTGCTGTCCACATCCACCTTTCCGATTTTTACCTTGCCGGCATATTCCCCGGCAAGCTCCTCAATTACCGGAGCGATCATCTTACAGGGGCCGCACCACTCCGCCCAGAAATCCACCACAACCAAAAGATCAGAATCCAAAACCTCGCTTTTAAAGTTAGCTTCGGTAAAACTTTTTGCGCTCATTTCTCTTCCTTTATTAATTGTTTATAATATGGGAGGTTTAACTAAATTAT
>JAKJDA010000634.1:641-952 GCA_022706165.1 Candidatus Hydrogenedentota bacterium
AGGAATTTGCAAGAGGTTTTGCCACCTAAAAGCAATGATTATTCCAAACCGGAATCAATTTGCTTCTTTAGGTGGCTGATAAACCATTCGATATATTCCCTTAGGATTTCTATTTTCTCGGGCGAAACAGGGGTAAACCTCACCCTGGTAAGGTAAGCCCCTGCGATAGAAAACGCCTCAAGGTTTCTTAATTGCTTTGATTCCACAACCCTTGCGTCAAATTCCAGGAAATCAATGGGCCTTGAAGGAATTTTTAACATTAATCTTAAGACAGAAGCGCTCTTATAAAATACTTTCGTGGTAAAGATAGC
>JAKJDA010000635.1 GCA_022706165.1 Candidatus Hydrogenedentota bacterium
TGATGCCGCCGTCAACCTCAAGAAGGACGTGAGGGGCCGTGGCGTCGATCATCCTTCTTGCCGCCTGTATCTTGGGAATCATGGTCGGAATGAATTTCTGGCCGCCGAAACCGGGGTTGACGGTCATGATGAGGAGCAGATCGAGATCGGCCAGCACCGGTTCGATCATGGCCGGCGGAGTGGCCGGGTTCAGCGACACGCCGGCCTTGCATCCTTTCTCCTTGATGTAGGCGATGGTGCGGTGGAGATGGACGGCCGCCTCCACATGGACGGTGAGAAAGTCGCTGCCGGCCGCCAGAAAGGCGTCGAGATAGCGGTCCGGTTCGGCGATCATGAGGTGGACATCGAAGGGCAGCCGGGTGATCTTCCGCAGGGAGGCCACGACTCCCGGCCCGATGGTAAGATTCGGAACGAAATGCCCGTCCATGACGTCGATATGGATCCAGTCCGCCCCGGCCGCTTCGACGGCGCGGATTTCCTCCCCCAGGTGGCTGAAGTCGGCAGATAGAATGGAAGGGGCAATAATGCGCATGGGTATCCTATACCTTAACGGCGCCGCGGAGTCAATGCCGTACCGTCACGGCCGCGCGGATTCGGCGCGACGGGAAATGAGCCCGGGAAATACCCCGGGAGTCACGATCGAGATTTCCCGCGGTCGTGCGGATAAACGGGATAGGTTGTGGCCGTGACCACCGGCCGGCTGCTTCTCGGCGCTTCCAGACAAGGCTGAAAGGGTTCGGGATGCATTTTTTTCTCTACAATATCGTTCTTGGCGCCGCAGCTTTCGTCGCCCTTCCCTATTACGGATTGAAGATGGCGCTCACGGGAAAGTACCGGCGCAGCCTGGGGGCCAAACTGGGGAGAACGCCGGCGGTGGTGTATGAAGGGATGCGGGGAACGCCGCGGATCTGGATTCATGCCGTTTCTGTCGGCG
>JAKJDA010000636.1 GCA_022706165.1 Candidatus Hydrogenedentota bacterium
AGTGAGTGGCTCATAGGCTTGGCTCAATGAACGCAACTCCCTACGCCGGCATTATCCGGTTCAGGTTCACTGGGTGTGATCTCAGCCTGCACCTTGCAGGCACCCCAACTGACTGGTTCAACGCCGCATTATAAGCGAATCTGCATTTATAATCAATAGCCGCGCAAACGCGCGCGTGGCAGAGTCTGCACCCCGCCACTTAAATCTTGAAATATTTTCCAGATTACAAAAACCCCGCGACGCCGGAACGGCCGCGCCCGATGCGTATCAGTAGCGGTAGTGCGACGCTTTGAACGGGCCGTCCTTGGGCACGCCGATGTAATCGGCCTGGCGGTCGGTCAGGCGCGTCAGCTTCGCGCCGAGCTGCCCCAGATGCAAACGCGCCACTTCCTCGTCCAGCTTTTTGTCGATTACATAAACGCCGACTTCGCGCCCGCCGCGCCACAGATCCATCTGCGCGAGCACCTGGTTGGTGAACGAGCACGACATGACGAAGCTCGGATGGCCCGTGGCGCAGCCGAGGTTGACAAGCCGCCCCTCCGCCAACAGGTAGATGCAATGCCCGTCCGGGAAAACATATTTGTCCAGTTGCGGCTTGATGGTTTCGCGCCTTATCCCGGGCCAGGCGTTGAGCTCCGCCACCTGTATCTCGTCGTCGAAGTGGCCGATGTTGCACACGATCGACTGGTCGCGCATTTTCGACATGTGCTCCGCCGTGATGATGTCGCAATTGCCCGTGGTTGTGACGTAGATATTGGCGTGCGGGAGGGCGTCTTCGATTGTCGTGACTTTGTATCCGGCCATGCACGCCTGGAGCGCGCAGATCGGGTCGATCTCACTGACCATCACCCGGGCGCGCTCGTTGCGCAGCGCCTCGGCGCACCCCTTGCCGACATCGCCGTATCCGCAGACCATGACCGTCTTGCC
>JAKJDA010000637.1 GCA_022706165.1 Candidatus Hydrogenedentota bacterium
GGGACTGCTGGTGCGAGACGGGCCATAACAACACCTGCAAACGGCGTTTTGAGCAACAGTTCGGCGATCTCCCCTTTGGCTATGACCATAAGTACGTTTATTCACATCTCGGCTACAACCTGAAGCTGACAGATTTCCAAGCCGCCCTGGGATTATCACAGTTGCAGAAGCTGCCCCGGTTTATCGAGATTCGCCGGCAAAACTTTGGCATCCTGTATGAAGGCTTGAAAAAACTGGAAGAATTCTTTATTCTTCCGGAACCGACGGCCAATGCGGAACCGAGCTGGTTCGGCCTCCCCATCGCCGTCCGCCCCGAGGCGCCGTTTACGAGAAATGACCTGATCCGCCATCTGGATCAGGCCAGGATCGACACGCGGCTCCTCTTCGGCGGGAATCTCACCCGCCAACCGGCCTTCCGGGATGTTCCGCACCGTCGAATCGGCGATCTGAAGAACTCCGATTTCGTCATGAACCAGGTCTTCTGGATTGGGGTGTATCCGGGACTGAGCAGGGAAATGCTGGAATATGTAATTGATATAATGAAAAATTTTGTTTCAATTAATACGTGAGATGTTTTCTTCACGCCGAGCAACAAAGAGAATGACAAGCATTGAATTTGACACCATTGTTTTCCTGGAAGGTAAAATATATGTTGCCTATTCTCCAAAGCTTGATGTCTCAAGTTGTGGAAGTACAGTCGATGAAGCCCGATGCAATTTAAAGACGGCCGTTCGTCTCTTCCTTGAGGAAGCAGAAAAAATGGGGACCTTGGAAGATATTATGTGCGAAGCAGGATACGAAAAGGCATCATACGGTGATTGGACGGCGCCACGGTTGATTGCCACCGAGCATATGTCGTTGTAAGTTCAATGTCTAGAATAATACCAATACCGGCAAGGAAACTGATGAAGGTTTTTGAAAAAGCA
>JAKJDA010000638.1 GCA_022706165.1 Candidatus Hydrogenedentota bacterium
GGCGCGGGCAGGGTGGTAGATATACATTCCTTGCGTTATTTTTTCGGAAGCGAATTGGCGCGAGCCGGGGTGCCTTTAACGACAATTCAAAAGTTGATGCGGCATAGCAAGCCGGACATCACGGCGCGGGTATACATCCATGCGAACATGTCCGATTTTCGGGGCGCGGTGGAAATGTTGCCGGGAATCGGCGGCGGAGCGATGGAAGAAAAACAGGCGGCGGAAGCGGTTGAACAGGGCACATCCCAAGGCACACTAAAAGGCACACTCGCGGACGTCAAAACGTTACATTTTACGTCACCCGATGCCGTTTCGGGGGATTTTGCCGGGGAAGTTACAGGCAATGAAAATCCCGTGTTTACAGGCGTTTCAGCCAATAAACACGGGGATTCCTGTAAAAAAGAAATGGTGCCAAGGGCCAGAATCGAACTGGCGACACGCGGATTTTCAGTCCGCTGCTCTACCAACTGAGCTACCTCGGCACGTGGTACGATTATAATAAATCGTCTTATTAAATTTCAACTCAGAAATCATCCGCCCAACGATAAAAATCGCGTTATTTTTTCTCGCGATGGAGCGTGTGCTTGCGCAGCGTGGGGTTGTACTTCATGAGTTCAAGGCGTTCCGTATGTTTGCGCTTGTTTTTTTCCGTATTGTACCGGGAGGTTCCCGGCGCTTCCGTGCATTCCAGGATGATGGTTTCGCGATTGCCCTTCGCTTTGGATGCCATGATTGATTTTCCTTCTCAAGTTCGCCTGAATTGATGGTTATACAAGGATACAAAAAATCCAACGTGTTTAGCGTACTTCAAATGCGCGTCGGATTTGGAGCGTCTCCATATACTTTTTGGGGGTCAAATACTTTTTCCGTTTCCGTGAAGGCGAGCGTAATGCCGGTTTTTGCCGCATCACCCACCGG
>JAKJDA010000063.1:0-2882 GCA_022706165.1 Candidatus Hydrogenedentota bacterium
ATCCACGTGGGCATACATGTATGCGAAGGAAGCGTCAGCGAACACGAACGGGCCCGCCTGCGAAATCTCGACCCCCAAAAAACATGCATCTTTGCCGAACACGAAGCAATGCAGGCGCTGCAACCCCTCCAGCAATTCGGCTTCAAAGTCATTGCCGCCGAAGGCCAAGACCAGCCGGCTGTCCACCCCACCTGCCATCTTCCAGAAATCATGGCCTGCATCGGCGCTTCAGGCGTTATGTACACCTGCGGCCTCGTTCTCGGCCATCAACAATTCCGCATGGGCCACTGCAACGAAAATCGCTTTGATTCACTCATGGAAAACCCCACAGCTCCACACATCGTTCCCGAAGGGTTCTCCAAACTCAAACGAGGCTGCAACGGGTGTCCGCCTTTGATGTACCAAAAGCTGCGCGACAACGAACAAGGCGGCGCGCAATAATAGGCAAAACAGAAACCTGGTAGAACTCGCTGCATGCCCCTGCTTTCCTCCCCAACGCTCCGTCTTCCCTGATCTGCGCCACGCATCCCCTTCACGCCACAGAGAAAAATAATCGTACCTCGCCAATCCCTCCGGCGAGATCGACCCCGGGGATTTCGGCGCCGACCCAAATCCGCGCGTAAGAACGGGGCCTCGTGGGCGGGCCCTGAATTGAGTACCGCAAATGTTGAGTAATCGCGCACTGGATGGGCCGCACATCTGCCAAGAGTCTCTTGATCTTGTTGGCGATGCACAAGTGGCGTTGCAGCTCGGCAGAATAAGGCCAAGATCAGTGTCGTACAAGAATCCGAACTTCTTACGCGCGGATTTGGCGCCGACATGGCATCTGGAACTGCTTTTCCAAAAAGAGTATAGTAAAGACACGTTGGCTTGTCTGCCGCGACACATGTGGTTGTGGCGATCCGGGCTGTGTCGCGTATATGTTGTGTTAAGTCGGGCATTACATGGCTTCTTGGATATCTCGCCCCGGAAGCTGTCCCTTGAGGAGGCAAAGAACGCGTGCGTTCCATTGATGCGGCCGCCCGACGGCTGTATGCTGGCGGGAATGAGAGTGGCGCGAGTGCATCGCGTGCGTGGCCAATGGTTATCCGATACGACCGATATTGGGAGGCATGGAGCTCAGCCCAACGAGTTCGGCGCGCGATCCTCGTGTCCTTCATTTTACACGGGCTCGTAGCGGGAGCAGGTTTTTTTGTCGCGCAATACCACCCCCCCAAGCCTTCCATGACCTTGTACGAAATCGAGATGATGGCGATGGGACCTGCGGGAACCCCGCCCCCAGGTCCATCGGCAACGCCCGCGCCGTCACAACCCGCGCCCCCATCGCCGCCGCCGGAAGCGCCCCAACCCAAGGAGCCTCCAAAACCGGAACCCAAACCCGAACCGAAACCGGAGCCCAAGCCAGAACCGAAACCAGAGCCGAAACCAGAACCCAAGCCGAAACCAGAGCCGGTGAAACCCAAAGACGATCCGAAACCCAAGACGCCTGTTAAAGAGAAGCCCCCTGCGAAGAACGATTCTCCCAAAGATCAGGCGAAGTCTTCTCCGAAACCAGAGCAAAAGACCGCTTCGGCGCTTACCGGACCCTCTGGGACGCAGGCAACGTCGGCCCAGCAAGGTGGCGGAGGAACGTCGGTCGACCCTTCCGTGACAGGCGTTGCCATGGGATCGCAGTTCCCTTCGGAGTTGGGATATTGGGGACGTCGTGTGCAGGTAAAGGTATCGCAGGTTTGGGCGGCCCCAGCCGGCATGCGTCTTGTTGCGGGACAAAACCAAGCCGAAGTGGCCTTCTGGGTGAGTCGTCAAGGAAACCTTTTGGGCGAACCGGAAATTATCAAGGAAGCCAGCGATCCGGACCTTGCTGCGTCGGGCGTGCAAGCCATCAAGATGAGCGCCCCCTTCCCGCCTTTGCCTCCCGACTTCCGGGAAGAGAAGGTCCAGATCGTCTATGTCTTCACCTTTGCGTCATAACGAACCGACGGGCGTATGCCGGCGTGAACAAGCCGCAGCGCATGTGAGAGGAGAAATCTGAAGATGCGAGGATTTTTTGCAGTGGTCATAATCATGGCGTGCGCCTTCTCGGCATCGGCCCAAGTGTTGCGGCTGGAGACCGTAGGATCGGCGTCGGATCAGCGAATTCCGATTGCCATTCCCGCATTTTCCGCTCCCCCGGGACAAGAGGCCTTGGGGCAAGAACTCGCGGCAATCGTGGCCTATGATCTTGATTTCAGCGGCGTGTTCCGGGTGCTGCCGCGAGACTCCTATCCTGCCGGTTTCGCCGGCTCCCCCCGCGATCCCAGCCAGATCGATTTTGCGGCGTGGCGGGCTTCCAAGGCGGACTATTTTCTGCACGGATATGTCTACACGAGTGGCTCCACCCTTTCGTTCGAATGTCAGTTGTTCGACGTGATTGACTCGCATCGAGTCCTCGGCAAGGTGCACGAAGGCGGACAACAGGCAAAACGCCGGATAGCGCACCGCGCATCGGACGACATCCTGCTGCAAGTGGATGGAATCGAAGGCATTGCCACGTCTGCCGTGGCGTTCAGCGGCGGAAGCACCGGACGCAAGGAAATCTACATGGCCGACTACGACGGCATGAACGCGCGCCAACTCACGCACTACAACTCGATCAGCATCCTGCCCAAGATATCCCCAGACGGCGGAAAAATCGCCTACACGTCCTTCCGGCAAGGGGCTCCCTGCCTCTATGTCCTCTCCGTTGCTTCGGGATCCTCTACGTTGTTATCCAAAATGGTCGGCCTGAACATTTCCCCCTCCTGGGCGCCCGACGGCAGGACCCTCGCCATTACCCTGAGCAAAGACGCCAACCCGGAGATTTATCTCATCAACCCAGACGGAACGGGGCTTCGGCGCCTCAC
>JAKJDA010000063.1:2907-10993 GCA_022706165.1 Candidatus Hydrogenedentota bacterium
GTCGATACGCAGCCTGCGTTCAGTCCGGACGGACGCCAGATCGCGTTTGTCAGTGATCGGTACGGCTCCGGACAGATTTGCGTAATGAACGCCGATGGCAGCGGGGTGCGGCGTCTCTCCATGCAAGGGGGGCGCTCGACCGACCCCGCTTGGTCTCCAGACGGAAAAAGCATCGCCTATGCCGTCGAAGGAGGCGGCATCCAGATATACGTGATGGACGCCAACGGAGGCAATCCACGGCAACTCACCCGAGCGGGAAACAATGAGAAACCCTCGTGGTCGGCGGATTCACGGCATGTCATCTTCACCTCCTCCCGCAGCGGCTCGTCGTCGCTATGGGCTGTGAACATAAAGACGGGTCAAGAACGCCGCATTCCCAATTTGCAGATGGCCTGTCAAGGACCGTCTTGGGGACCGAGGCGTTCGTCCCCGTAACTGCGTGCGGAGGGGAAGCGACCGCGTGGTCACAAAACGAAAGAAAACGATCCCGCACAAAACACAGGGGGAAAAGGACGTTTCGTCCCTTTTCCGAATCCCGTGGCCTTGGATCGCGCTGTTCCTCATCGTTGCCCTGACGGCTGCGGCGCGCATCCGCACCCTTGACGTGCCGTTCGAGCGCGACGAAGGCGAATATGCTTACGCGGGCCAACTCCTCCTGCAAGGCGTTCCTCCTTTTTCCGAAGCTTACAACATGAAAATGCCGGGCATTTACGCCGCCTATGCGGCGATCATGGCGGCATTCGGGCAAACGATTCGCGGCGTGCACCTGGGGCTGTTGGTCATCAACGCCGCGACGATCGCGCTGATGTTTTTGCTGGGACGCAGGGTGCGCGGCCCGGTCTGCGGCCTCGCCTCGGCGGCCGCCTATGCGGCGCTTTCCCTTAGCGAAGGGGTGATGGGATTGTTCGCCCATGCCACCCATTTTGTCGTACTGTTTGCGGTCGCGGGACTGGTCGCGCTGTTGCTCGCCGTCGAGAAGCCGCGTGTGTGGCTGTGCGTCGCAAGCGGTCTGTTGTTCGGACTGTCGTTCCTGATGAAGCAGCACGCCGCGCCCATCATTCTCTTCGCAGGCCTATGCTTGGCATGGAGCCTGTTCCGTCAAAAAACGATTTCACGGGGACGCGCGACAGGCGCAATGGTCGCGTTTGGCGGCGCGGCGATCGCGCCATTCCTCCTCACATGTTTGTGGCTTTATGCTGCGGGCGTTTTCGATCGGTTCTGGTTCTGGACCTACGATTACGCGCGGACCTATGTTTCCCAGGTCCCCATTCGCTATGCCGCGCCCATGTTCTGGGATGGTTTTCAAAAAATCCTGAAAACAACGTGGCCGCTGTGGATTCTCGCAACGGCAGGATTATCCGCGTTGGCGTGGGACAAAGCGTCGCGATCGCAGGCGCTCTTTGTCGCGGGGTTATGGGTTGCGTCATTCCTGGCAATCTGCCCAGGATTTTATTTTCGCGGCCACTATTTCGTCACGTGGCTTCCGGCGACGGCGTTGTTGGCAGGGGTATTCTTTGCCGCAGCCCAGGACCTGCTATCCAAACGCCCGGCGCCAGCGCTTCACGCTACAGCGGTTGTGTTGGCGATAGCCGTCTCGGCATTGACGGCCTACTGGCAGCGCGCCGCACTGTTCACGGCGCCGCTGGACGATGTCTCCCGAGCCATGTACAGCGTCAATCCCTTTCCCGAATCCCTCCGGATCGCTCGCTATATTCGCGAGCGCACCTCGGAATCGGACCGCGTGGCGATCATCGGCTCCGAACCGCAGATTTGTTTCTATAGCCATCGCCGCAACGCCACGGGCTACGTATACATGTATCCATTGATGGAAGCCCAGCCCTATGCCGCCTCGATGCAGCGCGAAATGATCCGGCAAATCGAGGAGGCCAACCCCAAATTCGCCGTTTTCGTCAACGTGCCAACCTCCTGGCTCGTGCAGGAAAATTCCATACTCGATATCCTGTCATGGTCTCAAGAATATCTGGAGAGTCGTTATCAGGTGTGTGGCATGGCCGATATCGCGCCGCATGGCGAGACTACATACCTCTGGGGCGAGGAGGCGGAAACCCACCGCCCCCACTCTCCCTACTGGGTCGCGGTGCTGGAGCGCAAGGAAGGCGTCGAACCGCCGCAGTGACACGATGGGCCGTCTCCGGCATTATACGAGATTGCGCTCCACGGCAAGACCGTTCTGAAACTCGGTAAACGCGTCGACGATGCTTTTGTCCTTTTGGAACAACGTCTTCACGCCCAACACCAAAGACAGCGCCCCCAGGTTGACGAGAAGGGCGGCCTCTTTCACGGTTGTTGCCCCCTCCGTCTCGATAACTGCTCGAAGTTGACGATGGCCAAGATTGGCCTTGAGAATGCGCGTTCGATCAAACGCCTCTGGAAGAATATTCGTCCGATGCGCCCCTGGCTCTGTTGCGAGCAACAGCACGCGGTCCACATAATCCAGCGAATATTCCAGTTTCGTCATCGTCACCGAAGGGCCTATGGCCACCCCGGGCGATATGCCGGCCTCTCGAATGCGCGTCAAGGTGCGCTGAATGTGGATATCAGTCTCCTGCTGCACCACGATCGCATCCGCCCCGGCGGCCACAAACGCATCGATATGCCGATCCGGACGCTCTGTCAGCAAATGGACCGCGCACGGAAGCCCGCAACAGCGTTTCGCAAGCCTCACAAACGACGGCCCCAGCGTGATCACGGGCGCGTACGCCCCATCCTGAACGTTGAAATGAAGCTCGTGGCACCCCGCCGCCTCAAGCGCCTTGAATTGCTCCTCCAACCGCCCCAGGTCAGCGGCCATTACATCGGCGGCGAATCGTATTGCACTCACGCTGTCGGTCTCCTTACGGCTGAGATTCGTTTTCCGCCAGAAACGCTTCCACCGCCGCCCGTGTCGGAGCGGACGGTTGCGCGCCTTCGATCGTTGCCGCGATCGCGCCCGCCGCATTGGCGAACCGCAACGTCTCGCGAATATCCAGACGCCCCCACGAAACGGCCAACGCCCCCGTAAAAGCGTCGCCCGCCGCCGTGGTATCGACGGGCGCAACGCGGAACGCCGGCGCATGATAAGCGCCCTGACTGCCTGCGTAGTAACTCCCCAGCACGCCAAGCTTCAACACGACCTCGCGCGCGCCCCGATCGCACAGCGCCTGAGCGGCTTCGCGCGCGGCATCGAGCGACGTCGTTGCCATGCCCGTGATGGCCTGCGTCTCCGTCTCGTTGGGCGAAACGATGGCTGCCTTGCGCAGCAACGGATCAGGCAACGCTTGGGCCACCCCAGGATCAAGGATGGACGGAACGCCGTGCGTGCGGGCCAGACCCAATGCGGCGTCGACGGCATCCAACGGAATCTCAAGCTGCACCACGACCATGTCGAGGCGGTCCATCAGGGGCTCCAACGCGGCGACGTCCTCAGGGCGAACGGCGGCATTCGCCGACGGCGTCACAATGATGCTGTTCTGTCCCTCGTCGGCCACAACGATGACCGCCGTGCCCGTCGGCTCGGAAGGATGCGTTCGCAAGAAGGCGAGATCAATGCCTTCCGCGCCCAACGCCCGGCGCTGCATGCCGCCAAACGAGTCCGCGCCGACGCAGCCCGCAAACCAGACGTTCCCGCCAAGACGCGCCGCAGCCACTGCTTGGTTGGCCCCTTTGCCGCCCATCACGACAGCGAACGACCGGCCCAACAAAGTCTCGCCCGGGCGGGGCGTCCGGGGCGCTCGCGTCACCAAATCGACATTGGCGCTGCCTATCACCAAGACTCGGGGCGGCGACACGGGAAACCTCCACATATGGATAACGAATCGAAAGCGTTTCCATCGACGCTGCGTGAGCGTAGCACATGACGCGAGTCGATCTCATTGTTCTGAGTCCAAGAATTTCCGGAAGAGACCGGTTATGTTCTACTATGTAGGAAGAAAGACGTTACTCTTTCAACGGCGATCCATGCGGAAAGGACAAGGCCCCCATGCGGCGATTGGCGACTTCCGGCGCACTTCCCTCAACGCTCCTCATTACGTTGCTGTCCTTCACGACGTTGCCGGCGGACGCTCAACTGTCGGCGGCGACATCGGCCGCTTCCGCCGATGTCGCCATGTACGACGGCATTCTCCAGGATCTGCGACAAAAACTCGCGCACGCGGATGAACGGATAGCCGTCGCGGAACAGGCCGTCGCGTCGCAGGCTGAGGCGCAGATCGGCATCACGCCGGATCAGATATCCCAGAAAGCGCAATATCTTCGCCGACTGCGGCGGTGCTACGAAGATCATATGCGCCATGTGACGGACCTCCAAGCCCTTCAGCAAGCCCGTCAAGACCTCGCGCAGGAAAGCGGCGGCGAGGCGGGAATTGCGCATCCCCCGCCATACTCCATCGATTTGCTGGACGAACTGCAGGCCGAGGCCGATGCCCGGAAGGCCGATGTCGAAACGATGGGCGTCGAAGCCCAACGCGTGAAACAGACCGAAGAACTGCTGCAAGCCGACAAGGAACAAGCCGATCGCGATGAGCGGCAGGGCGTGCGGGAATTGACTTCCAACACGGATCCCGCACACGAACCGAGGCTGCGCTGGCTAGGCGGGCTGGCCCAACTCCGCGCCGAAGCCGCCGCCGCCGCGTTGGACCAAATTCGCGCCAGACGCGAAGTCCTTGAAGCGACCGTGGCATTGCGCAAGGAAGAACTCGCCTTCGCCCAGAAAAAACTCGCCATTGCCCTCAGACCCGGAAACGTGCTGTTCGGTCCCAAGGACCTGAACAACAAACTGGCCGAAATCGACAAGCGTCGCGTCGAACTGCGCAGCGAGCTCGAGAAGGCGCGTCTCGACGCCGATCGCAAGCAGGATGCACTGGCCGCAACCACGCGTTCGTTGCAGGCCACCAGCGATTTCTCCTCACAAATCCAGGCGCAGTTGACCTTGGCCGTCTCGAAAACCCAGGCAGACGCTGCGCAAACGCTTGTCGGCTCCCTGGAAATCCGCTTGGATTCGCTCGACAGCGAGGCGGAATTGTGGCGCATTCGCCAGCGGGCGCTCATGGGCCAAATCGACCGCGATATGCGAGAAAAGGTTCACGCAATTCTACGGTCTCTTGAGCTGTTCGTGCCGTCGCTGCAAGGCGACCTGCGCGCCGTGCAAGCCCAGATCGCCCGCGCGAACCGGAGCAGCGAAGAGCAGACGCTTCTCCGCGACCCGGCCTACGGACGCATCCAGACCGCCTTGCGTCAACGAGAAACCATCCTGGAACAGACGATGAATCGCCTGACTTCCGTTCGATCCCTGGCCCAACACGCACTCGGCGAAATCGACATCAAAATGCCCCCCGAACCGTGGGAACAACGGCTTGCGCGCTATCGCGCCACCTTCCGGAACGTCTGGGAACACGAATTTCTCACGATCGCCGACAACCCCATCACTGTGGGGAAAATCGTCGGCGCCTTGCTGATTTTGGCCGGAGGAATCCTGTTCAGCCGCCGCGTGGCCCGCGCCACAAAACGCGTTGCAGAGACCCGTTTTCGTGTAGACGAAAACGTCGCCGCGACTGTCGAAAAGATGGTCTACTACGCGTTGGTGGCATTGGTGACCTTATTAGCGCTCAGCGCCGTCCGCATCCCGCTCACGGTGTTCACCTTCTTGGGCGGCGCACTCGCCATCGGCGTCGGATTCGGCGCCCAAAACCTTATCAACAACTTTATCAGCGGTCTGATCCTCCTGTTCGAGCGCCCCATCAAAATCGGCGACATCGTCGAAATAGACGGCCAAACCGGCCGCATCATCAACATCGGAGCGCGTTGTTCCCAACTCCGCCTCTTCAATGGCGTCGACATTCTCGTGCCCAATAGCGTATTTCTCGAGAAGAACGTCGTGAATTGGACGCTTGCCGAGCCGCTCCGGCGTTTTTCGATCACGATCGGCGTGAGTTATGGGTCTCCGATAGAAGAAGTGCGCCTTCTCATGCGGCACGCCACCGAAAACCACCCTTCCGTGCTAAAGCAACCCGCCCCGGTCGTGGTCTTCAAAGATTTCGGCGACAGCGCGCTGCTGTTCGAGACCTTTTACTGGCTGCCCTTGGATGGCGTCACGGATTCACGCCTTGTCGGTAGCGACATTCGCGCCGAAATTGACCGTATGTTCAAGGAAGCGGGCATCGTTTTCCCCTTCCCGCAGCGCGACGTCCACTTGACCACCCTGACCCCATTGCAAGTCGAATGGAATCAGCATCCTTCCGGCGAAAGCAGAAACAGGAACGACCCATAGGCATCTCCCGACATCTTCCGCGCGAGGCATGAAGGAGAAAAAACGCGTCAACCTTTTTTCCCCATAATAATCACGCCATATATGCCGGAAAATAGCGTTTTTATCGATATTTTTGTCAAGAAAATATTGTACGAAACATAAGGTAGTCTTGTAACTTACGAAGAAACATGCTATAATCGCTCGGATGGTGCGTGGTGACTTGGGAGCCGAACGCACGAGACCTTACCGGTGGCCGTTTGCGAATCGGGTGCTGCGGGGAAAACGTTTTGAACGAGTACCCGGAGAAGGTGGGTAGTGATGCTATTGATGGGCGTGAAGTGTCTTTCGGGGTGCGTAGACATATTTTCGTGAGATTGGGTTCGTCCAACCGCGGCATGCGGTTGGACGATTTTGTTTTCAGGTTCGGCGCGATCGGACCTACGACGGGATGAAAATGACGAAGGACTGATAAGGAATCGAGGAGGCGTTGCGATGAAACGGTGGTTGGGATTGTTCTTGGTCGTTTCGCTGTGTGTTCTGGGTGCGGGCAACGCATATGCGGCGAACCGCATTCTGCTTGTCGGCGACAGTTGGACGCAGTATTTGTGGAAGGACGGAATTGTCCAGAACGTGACGGGGGTTGGCGTTGTCGGCGCGAATACGGCGCTTAGCGGCAGCACCGCATCCGTCTGGGCGGCCAACACGGGCGGCATTCTAGACTTGGTCGGCGCCGAACTGGCCGCCAATCCCACCGTGGACATTGTGTACCTGTCCATGGGCGGCAACGACGTGCTGGCCGGCATGCAGATGGGCGGTTGGTACGTCGGCATTTCGCCCAGCGCATGGGCCAATCTCAAGACGACTCTCCGGAACAATATTCAGACCGTCGTCAACTACATTCTTTCCCGGCGCGCGAACATTCGCGTAGTCATCGTGGACTATGATTACCTCAATCTTCTCGACACGCCCCTCCACGATCCCGCGGATCTGATCATTTGGCAGAATCTGGGATCGCCCACCCCGCGACAGGTGAACGATGCCTTCATCGAATTAGGCCTTGAAAAAAGGGCCGTCGCGAACAACACGCCGCGCGTGGCATACGTCCAAAACTTCGGCCTGATGCAGAATTGGCTCAATAATCCCTCCTATGCTCCCAAGCCGGGCGCCCTGCCGAACTACGATCCCTATCCCGGAGGTTATCGGGATTACCCGACTCCCGTGGCGGCCCTGGCAGGCACTTCGTCCAATTACGACGCCATTCACCTCAACCCTTCCGGGTTTACGGTCGTCGTTCAGAACGTGTACAACCAAGTCTTGGCGAACTGGCTGGCCAATCCGTTGGGGCCGGACGTGACGCCGCCCGTGGTGACGGTGAAGGGCGTGAATCCTTTGACCATCACCCAAGGCCAGTCCTATGTCGATCCGGGCGCGACGGCGTGGGATGATCGCGACGGTTCCGTGGCGATCAGCAACGTGAATAACCCAGTGAACACCTCGATAGTCGGTACGTACACCGTGACGTACTATGCCCGCGATTGGACGGGCAACGTCGGTCAAACAACGCGCACCGTATACGTGGTCCTGCCTCCCGACACGATTCCTCCTGTGATCACCCTCAACGGTCCGAGTTCCGTGACCCTTCCCTTCGGCTCTCCTTACGTCGATGCCGGGGCCACCGCGACCGACAACCGGGATGGCGACATCACCTCTCAGATCGTCGCCGTCGGGCTTCCTCTCAACACGACCGTAGCGGGGACCTTCACGATCACCTACACGGTCAAGGACGTGGGTGGAAATACCGCACACGTTCAACGCACAGTCATCATACTGCCCTATGCGACG
>JAKJDA010000639.1:0-654 GCA_022706165.1 Candidatus Hydrogenedentota bacterium
GCTCGCTACGCTGGAGGCCACTCCAGAGGAAGAACCTTTCGACGGCGACCCGAAACACTTCCGCTTGGGCATCGAGGCCCTTCGATTGGCCCTGGCCTACGAGTACGATCCCTACTTCACCCTCTCCATTGCCCGAGTCGATCCGCTTCCCCATCAGTTGGAAGCGGTTTACGACTACTTTCTGAAGCTTCCCCGCATTCGGTTTCTCCTAGCAGATGACCCCGGTGCCGGCAAGACCATTATGGCCGGTCTCCTCATCAAGGAACTCAAGATCCGCGGCCTTGTCAAACGCATCCTGATCGTGACACCCGCCAACCTCTCTTTTCAGTGGCAGCGCGAACTTAAAGATAAATTCCGCGAAAACTTTGAAGTGATCCGGAGCGACATCCTGAGGGCCAGCTATGGATCGAACCCGTGGCAGGAAAGGAACGCGGTCATTACTTCCATCTCCTGGGTATCGCGCATCGAGGACGCAAAGGACAGCCTCCTGCGAAGCCACTGGGACCTTATCATTGTCGATGAGGCCCACAAGATGAGCGCCTACAGCGCCGAAAAGAAGACCCTGGCCTACCAGCTCGGCGAGGCGCTCTCCGAAATCACCGACCATTTTCTGCTGATGACCGCTACGCCGCACAAGGGCGATCCTGATAATTT
>JAKJDA010000639.1:667-916 GCA_022706165.1 Candidatus Hydrogenedentota bacterium
CTCCTGGACCGCGACGTTTACGGGGATGTGAAGAGCCTCGAAGAGGCCATGCTGGTGCACGAGGCGCCCTTTTACCTTCGCCGCATCAAGGAAGCCCTGGTTACCTTTCCCGATCCCGATACAGGGCAGGTCAAAACGCTTTTTACCCGTCGAACTGTCCGCACCATCGGATTTCAGATAGACGAAGAGGAATGGGACTTCTATGACGCACTCACGCGGTACGTGGAAGATCAATCCATCAAGGCGGCT
>JAKJDA010000640.1:0-557 GCA_022706165.1 Candidatus Hydrogenedentota bacterium
CGAGCATGGCGTCCAGGGCATAGCGGCTCAGGCCGAAGGCCTCGGCCGGCAGCCGCCAGCGCTTCTCGCGCTCTCCCAGGTGAAGGGCCGCGCGCCGCATGCGGGCGGGCTTGCAGCAACAGAATCGATCCCACGCGCCCAGTTGCGCAAGCACTTCCGCCGCTTCCGGCGAGAGGAACTCGCCGCAAACCTTATGCCTCGGCAGCGGCGACTTTTCAAACAATCGTACCCGGACGCCCTCGCGCAGAGCCGTGAGCGCCGCCGCAGACCCCGCCGGACCCGCCCCCGCGACGTGTGTCGTGGGAGCCCTTTCCGTCAAATCATGGACGATATCAAGAAGAAACTGAAGGAGGAAATTGCCACGCTCGAGTACGAGTTGCGCAATGAACTCCCTAAGGAGATTCTCAAGGCCCGCGCCCATGGCGATTTAAGCGAAAACGCCGAGTACCATGCCGCCAAGGAACGCCAGGGACTGGTGAACGCGCGGTTGAACCAGTTGAAAGCCCGGCTTGCCGAAATGTCCATGGTCGATGTTTCGAAGATCCCGCGTGACCGCG
>JAKJDA010000640.1:634-912 GCA_022706165.1 Candidatus Hydrogenedentota bacterium
AGATTACCTACAGCCTGGTTACTACTGAGGAGGCGGACGCGGCCAGCGGCAAGATCTCCACGAGTTCTCCGATTGGCCGGGCCCTGCTGGGAAAGACGGTCGGCGACGTAGTCAAGGTGAAGATTCCCGGCGGGATGAAGGAACTAGAAGTGCTCAAGCTGACCACCATTCACGATTTATGACCTACACGCGCGCGATCGGCCTTACCTGCGGCGCCATCATCAACCGCATCGTCAAGGCCCTGGCGCTTTCGCGCATCCATCCGAACGTGCTCACGT
>JAKJDA010000641.1 GCA_022706165.1 Candidatus Hydrogenedentota bacterium
AGGGGTACGTTCGATGTCGATCCGGCCCTTCTTCGCGTGATCGCAGTAGGCCGGGACAAGATCCTCCGGGCCTTTCACCCGCGACAGGTACGGGGTCGCGAGGACCACGCTGCCGTCGTCAAACACCTTCATTTCGAGCACGCCGGTGCCGTCGTCGACAAACTTGGGCAGGTTCGAGAAGTCCGGGAGTTTGACGATGCGGATTTCCTTGTTGCGTTTGAATTTATCGAAGTTATGGAACGCCTCGACCGCATCGGGCGTGAATGCCGGGGCGGCCACGCCCTCCACAATCGTCTGCATGATCTCTTCGGCCGTATCCGCATCGACTTCGGCATTGAAGACCACCACGCTGCCGAAGGCCGCCTGGGCGTCGGCGTCGCGCGCGCGCTGGTAGACCTCGGCCAGGGGCATGCCGCCGACCTGGATGGCCGCCCCCGACGGGTTGCAGTGTTTCATGACCGCACAGGCCGGGCGCGTCATGTATTTGAGAATGCCGACCGCGTGGTGCATGTCCTCGATGTTGGTCTGGGACAGGCCGCTCTTGCCGGTCTTGAGGATTTCGTACGCGCCGAGGACCAGGCGTTCCGCGCCGGCGGGACGGTAGAATGCCGCGGGCTGGTGCGGGTTGGTGCCGTAGCGGAGATCTTCGACCTTCTCATAGGCGCGGCCCATGACATCGATGGTGTCGGGGAAGTCGCCCTCGGTGCGGGTGCGATACATCTGCTTGAGATCGCGGTCGGCCATGGCAGGTCTCCTGTCTTCGGGAGCCCCTGAAAACAGCGCCGCCCGGGCCACTGGTTTCAGTGCCCAGGCGAACGGCAAGCCTTCCGTGCGAACCGCTTCCCCGTGGTTGTTTCCACGCCAAGTCGCCAGTTACGGCCGCACTCTTCTCA
>JAKJDA010000642.1:0-620 GCA_022706165.1 Candidatus Hydrogenedentota bacterium
TTGTGTGTTTTGGATTAATTTTATACATGAAATCTCTCCCTTCCTTTTTTAATGAAAAAATAAACACAACCTAATACTTATTATTTAATATATATTATTTAAAAAATTTAGAAAAAAAATAATAAGAAGATTTAGAATTATTTTCTTCTTATTATTATTGAACTATGATTTATTTAGAATTCCAATTGTAATACATTACATATAAAGACCATAAATACATTATAACTATAAAATACCACTGAATGGTTAATATTACACTTTTGATTTCTTCGGTTTGCTCGAATATTCTCCCCTCTATACATATCCAAGTGGATGTAATTAATGCTATAAAAAAGACAATACATGGCACATACCAATATTTTAGACCTTTGTACCAGCACGCTCCCGTTATTAATCCCACAATTATTTCTAGAGGCATTTATTTCTCCTTTTTTTATTTTTAAAAAAATAAAATGCGGGTGGAGGGATTCGAACCCTCATGGTATTTCTACCAGTGGATTTTAAGTCCACCGTGTATGCCATTCCACCACACCCGCAAATCGAATCCTAATTGTTTCTCGACAATTTATTTTGTCGAGATTTATGGAGCCAAACGGCTCCCCAGACAACCCAACTCATGG
>JAKJDA010000642.1:652-890 GCA_022706165.1 Candidatus Hydrogenedentota bacterium
AAATACGAAGTAAGAAAGTGGGAAAATCCACCACTTCTTCACTCCATTTAAATACATCCCAACGGTTTCTGCAACAATCATAATGTCTAACATAATAAACCCTCCTAAAAATATTTTGTCTTATTGTCACTTTTTAATATATATAATAAAAAGATGAATTTTATGAATTATATTAATTTTAAATTAGACTATATATGTATGTTATTCCTTTGGGATAGAATCTAGAAATATTTCCAAA
>JAKJDA010000643.1 GCA_022706165.1 Candidatus Hydrogenedentota bacterium
TTGCGAGGGCTAACAGCGTCCGCGTCTTCAACTTCGATGGTGGTATCCTCGACCTCATGCCGCGTCCCGTCAGGGGCATAGGCAACGCCGGATTCAACCTGCACGGTCATGTCGGGAGTTGTTTGCGCCGCTACGACGAGGCCGGAGAGCACGCCATAGCTCGTCTTTTCGGCCAATTGCGAAGCATTCGCCGAGATCGCTTCCGCTTGAGTGTCAAGAGCAGCGTCATGCTCTTGCAGCCTACGGGTAACGGTGGAGTTGTTCCCGTCCGAATCAGCGTAAGGCATGTCCAAGACGGATCTGCGCAGATCAATTATGTCGCCGGGGGCTACAACAGTAGCTTCGGCAGAAACATTGATCTGCGCGAGTATGGTGCCGCCTTCGGGCAATACCGGAGGTTCGACTGATACGATGGCAGCGGTGGACTCTGTAAGTAACTGCTGGGTGATCGCCATTGTGCCGGTGACGGTCACTTCGGAAGGGGTGTTGCCGCCACCCGCAACCTTTTCAGCTATCAGGATCTTGTTCTCCGAAGCAGTAACGGCGAACGGGGACTGGATGGTCAAGTGGCCATCAATGAATCCGGCAAGATTGGTCGCTGTCTCGGCGATTGTAGAGCCGATCAGAAAACCATTCTCGCCCGGGGTTTCAGTTGCGCCAGTGAGGACAACATCCATGAATGTAACTACATCACCGGCGACAGCATTCTCCGTGATCGTGATTTCTCTCGCGCCGGGGATCGCAGCAGTGAGCGGCTGCCCGGCAAGGTATGCCGCAGCGCCATCCGCATCTACATACACGATGTCCTTGCGAGGGCTAACAGCGTCCGCGTCTTCAACTTCGATGGTGGTATCCTCGACCTCATGCCGCGTCCCGTCAGGGGC
>JAKJDA010000644.1:0-247 GCA_022706165.1 Candidatus Hydrogenedentota bacterium
GATGTCGCAGGTTAACTGGTCCGGCACCAGCGCGCCGCTGTTCAGGTATCCCTGCACCTGGGTGCCCAGCGGGGTACCTTCCCGCAGATTTTTACGGAAGATATCACCCGTGGAAATATGAGGAATCCCCATTTCCTGCGCCATGCGCACCGCCTGTGTCCCCTTTCCCGCGCCAGGCGCGCCCAGCATCACAATTCTAAGTCCCATTAAACTTCCCTTTCCTGTTTTCCCGCCTTTGATACAGCGG
>JAKJDA010000644.1:319-620 GCA_022706165.1 Candidatus Hydrogenedentota bacterium
CGCTGAAGTTGATATTCTTTAAAAACTTCCAGTACAATACTCGGGCGCGGTGCGGAAAGATTTTGCGGCCGGGCGAAGCGATGTTAGCTGGAATAGCTCAGTAGGTAGAGCGCGTCACTCGTAATGACGAGGTCCGGGGTTCGATTCCCCGTTCCAGCTCCATTCAAAAAACACCGCAATCAAAGAAAAAAAACGAGCGATTTTCGGGTGTCCTCCATTCCAGAAAGTTGCCCCGCCCAAAGCCGATTCAACGGGACTCCGAAATCGCCACCGGCATCATCCTCCTTCCTTGCATTCTTCC
>JAKJDA010000644.1:630-883 GCA_022706165.1 Candidatus Hydrogenedentota bacterium
AAAGGTTAAGTTGCCATGGATGCCTCTCACACCCCAAAGTTGCCCACCAAGGCAAATACGCCCCATCCCCTCGATTAGGATGCGCCTTAAACACGCCCGAAGTAGTAGAGACATTCCCATCTGGATGCCACCCAACGGTACGCTGAAATCGACCAGTCCGCCATCATGAAAATAGCCGCAGTTTCCGGGCTGTTGAAAACAAGCGAACCTACCCCCGCAGTATGCCGTTCCAGTATAATGTGAACAAATCCCG
>JAKJDA010000645.1 GCA_022706165.1 Candidatus Hydrogenedentota bacterium
TTGACCGCATTCTCGTTGTAGCCCACGAAGTCGGTGAGCTGGAGGGTTTGTTTGATCTCCTTGAAAAACACTTCGATCGCCCACCGGGCCCGGTAGAGCTCGGCAATTGTCCGCGGGCTCCATTTGAAATTGTTCGTGATGAAGGTCATGGCCGTGTCCTTGCCGTCAACCTCTACGATGGCGGTGACGCGGCGCAGCGGCTCCGGGTATTTCCCCGCGGTGCCCTTGATGGCGGGACGTACGGTTTCGTCGGCTATAATGCGGATGTCTTTGCACGAAGTCTCCCCCACTTTCTCCCAAACGGAGTTTTCCTTCTCGCGCAGCACAAAGGTGACGCCGCGCCGCGTGAGCCCGTGCAGATACAGGAAATCCAGGTAGGCGCGATCCGCAAGCAGCACGTCGCCGTCCTTGAGGCTCCCGCAAAGCGCGGCGGCATGCTTGGAGTCGTGGTGCGAAGCCTTGTCCACAACCGCAAATGTCGGCAGCATGGTGCCGACGTTGAGGCGCATGTGCGTCTTGGCCGCCGCCTTTTTGCGACGGTGGCGCGCCCAGTCCATGCAGGAGAGACTCAGCTTGAGCGTTGTCGAGTCGATGGCGAATATTTCGCGCTTCAACCTGGAGAGGAACCCGTCGTGCCTGTGGAAGCGCCCAAAGCCGGGGCTGATCTCCTGCAGATGCCTGAAGACTTCCCAGTAGAGCTTTTCGGCGATGCTGGGATCCCGTGTGCGGTTGGCATGCGAGAGGGTGTTGCGCTTGGGGGCGGTCGCCCTGCGGATGCGGTTGACCTCCGGCTCGTGGACCTTCGCGGCGTCGCAGATTTCGTTGAGGCTTGCAGAGCGTGAAAGATGGCCGTAGATCAAGGAGATGACATGGCTCGTGCA
>JAKJDA010000646.1 GCA_022706165.1 Candidatus Hydrogenedentota bacterium
GCCCGGCCAGCCGTAGCCAATCAACAGCTGCATCACTCGCTGGGAAATTTTCAGGTCTTTACCGCTTTGTTTCAAAAAATGCTCGATCAGAAAAGGGATGTCTTCCATTCTTTCCCGCAGGGGCGGCAGATGGATGGATAAAACATTGAGACGGTAAAAAAGATCTTCCCGAAACGCGCCGGTTTTAATCATTTCGGTCAGATTTTTGTTGGTGGCGGCGATAAAGCGGACATCTATCTGGATGGTCTGCGCCCCGCCTACCCGCTCAAATTTCTTTTCCTGCAAAACACGCAGCAGCTTGGCCTGGGTGGCAGGCGGCATATCACCGATTTCATCCAGAAAAACCGTGCCACCGTCGGCCAGTTCAAACTTACCCTTTTTCCGTTCCGTTGCGCCGGTAAATGATCCTTTTTCGTGTCCGAAAAGTTCGCTTTCCAGCAATCCTTCGGGAATGGCCACGCAGTTGATGGTTATAAATGGTTGTCCCTTACGCGGGCTGTGTTCATAAATGCCATTGGCAATCAGTTCTTTTCCCGTGCCGCTTTCTCAGTGGAATCCGTTGGTGCCGCTTTGATAATTTGTGTAAAAATCTGTCGCATGGCCGCGCCCGGGCCGATAATCTCCGGGAAAAGTTCCCGGGCTTCCACTTTGCTTAGAATATTGGCAACGCTTTCAAACACTTGATTGATTCTGCTTAAATCATCGGTGATGTTAACTTCTTCATCCGCCGGGACATCATACAAAACAGGCATTTTCTTTGCTTTTTCCACAAATTCGCTAAGCGGCTTTAGAAAGAGGCGCAAAATCAGCAAACCGGCCGCAAAGGAAATGCAGCCAACAACAAGCGATAAGGTGTAAATATTGATCAATAAGGAATGATG
>JAKJDA010000647.1:0-270 GCA_022706165.1 Candidatus Hydrogenedentota bacterium
ATACTCCTTCCCTTTGTTGCTCGGTGTGAAGAAAACAATTCACTTATTAGTTGTAACAAAATTTTTCATTATATCAATCACGTATTCCAGCATTTCCCTCCTCAGTCCCGGATACACACCGATCCAGAAGACCTGGGTCATGACGAAATCGGAGTTCGCAAGGGGCCCGACCTTGCGGTGCGGCATATCCCGGTAGGCGGGCTGCCGGGTGAGATTGCCGCCAAAGAGGAGACGCGTGTCGATCTTGGCCCGGTCAAGATGACGAATCAG
>JAKJDA010000647.1:307-581 GCA_022706165.1 Candidatus Hydrogenedentota bacterium
CGGGTAGGATAAAGAACTCTTCCAGTTCTTTCAAACTTTCATAAAGGATGCCAAAGTTTTTCCGGCGGGTTTCGATAAACCGCGGCAGCTTCTTCAACTGGGAAACCCCCAGAGCCGCTTGATAATCCGTGAGCTTCAGGTTGTAGCCAATATGCGAATAGACGTATTTATGGTCGTAGCCGTGGGGGAGATCGCCAAACTGCTGCTCGAAGCGCCGCCGGCAGGTGTCGTTTTGCCCTGTCTCACACCAGCAGTCCCGGCCCCAGTCTCGGAA
>JAKJDA010000647.1:601-875 GCA_022706165.1 Candidatus Hydrogenedentota bacterium
TCAGCTTTTTAAGCTCCCCGCTGTTCGTAACGACAGCCCCGCCCTCCCCCATGGTGATATGATGGGCCGGATAGAAGCTGAAGGTGGCGATGTCACCGAAGGATCCTGCCAAACGATCCCGATAAGCAGCCCCGAGGGCATCGCAACTGTCCTCGATGAGCCAGAGATCCCGGGCGCGGCAGAAATCGGCCACGGCGTCCAGGGCGAAGGGATTCCCCAGGGTGTGGGGGAGAAACACCGCCTTCGTCCGGGGGCTGAGGGCCGCTTCCAACTG
>JAKJDA010000648.1 GCA_022706165.1 Candidatus Hydrogenedentota bacterium
CCTGCTGGTGAATTTCGCCCCCGACCGCCACGAGGCCCGACAGGCCTACCAGCGGATCTCCAGCGTCGCCCGGCAGTTCCTCGACGCCCGCGTGCTCGACGCCGGATACGTGCTGCACGACCCGAAAGTCCGCGACGCCGTCCGCAAGCGCGAACCGTTCGTGCTGGCGTTCCCGCGGTGCCCGGCCAGCCGGTGCGTGGCGGCCCTGGCCACCAAGCTCTGCGCCGGCGGGGCACAACGACAACACGGATGGGACCCCGCCGTTGGGTGCCACGGTCAAGCGCTGTTGGCTTGGCCGTGCGGAAGCCGTTGGGTGCCACGGCCAAACGCTGTTGGCTTGGCCGTGCGGAAGACACCCTCAAGCACACAACGCTTGAGGGTGGCACCCGGCACCCCTCCCCACAAAAAACAAAAAGAAAATGTAAAAATAAGTTGACTTGGTAATATGGGCAGTATAAAAAATCTAAATAGAATAAAGAATTTGGTTGAGTTAATCCGAATTCCAAGTGTTTCCAAGACATTGCCTCATACGACAAAAGACAGGAAAACGAGTCCGGCGACACATCTTTAATCCTTAAATGGAAAGAGCTTACATGTCACGAATGCGCGGGTCGAAAATCGGAATGAAACTCAAGGAGTCTTCGACCATGACAACCTCCAAGGACGCCAAGGCCCCATCGGAGCAGGTGGAGAAGTGGTGGAAGCAGTTCCACAGCACGAAGGATGAGACGGCCCGGAACTGCCTGATGGAGCATTATCTTCCGATCGTGAAATACACGGCCGAGCGGCTCCACACCAAACTGCCCGACGAGGTGGACGTGGACGACCTGATGTCGGCGGGCATCTTCGGGCTGATGGACGCGATCAAGGCG
>JAKJDA010000064.1:0-3140 GCA_022706165.1 Candidatus Hydrogenedentota bacterium
CCTCCCTTCGCGGCCATTGCCGCCGCCGCGCTGACCAGCCCCATCATCGCGCCCACGGAAATATCGATTCCGCCCGCGCAGATGATCAGCATTGCGCCCATCGCCATGATCGCCGGCAACGAGGCGTTCGTGAGAACGCCGAAAAAGTTCGCTTGCGTCGCGAACTCAGCGGGTTTGAGCACTGCCATGATGCCCCAGAGAATCGCCACAAAAGCCAACAGGCCGACCTCGCGGAAACGCAACACCTTGTCAAATATGCCGCCGGTTTGCTTGGTTTCGCGGTTCGCTTCGCCCGTTGTGCGCGGAACTGCCGCCCGGGCAATGTCCTCTTGTGAATCGCGCTTCGGGTCGAATATCCCCGTGACGCGGCCCGCGGACAACGTAATCACGCGGTCGCTCATTGCCATGATCTCGGGCAGTTCCGAACTGATCATGACGACCGCCGCGCCCTTCTCGGCCATATCGCAGACTAATTTGTGGATGTCGGCCTTCGCGCCGACGTCCACGCCGCGCGTGGGTTCATCGAGGAACAACACCTTGGGTTGCGTGGCCTGCCAACGCCCAAAGACGACTTTCTGTTGGTTGCCGCCACTCAGGGTCCCGATCGCTTGGTCTGTGCCGGAAGCGCGCACGTGCATATCGGCGACAACACGTCGCGCGAGGTCTTGTTCGCTATCCGAACGGATCCAGCCGAACCGCGACAGCCTACGCAACACCGCGACGCTTGCGTTGGTCTGTAGCGAGTGCGTGCGAAAAATACCTTGCACCAAACGGTCCTCGGGCAAATAGGCGATCCCCGCCCGCACCGCGTCGCGCGGCGACCGAATGCGCAAGGCCTTGCCATCGAGCCGCACCGTGCCTGATGCGGGTTTCGTCAACCCAAAGATCGCCTGCGCGAATTCGCTGCGTCCCGCGCCGACGAACCCATACATTCCCAGGATCTCGCCCGCGCGGACGTCGAACGAGATATCCGAAAACCGCCCGCCCGCGTCGGTGACGCCCTGGACCTCGAACCGCGTGGCCCCGACCGGCACAGCCCGTTTCGCGAACATCTGGTTCAGTTCGCGCCCGACCATCGACGATACGATGCGCTCCATCGACAACCCCGCCACCGGCAACGTCTCGACGGTCTCGCCATCGCGCATCACCGTGACGCGATCGCACAGTTCCAGAATCTCTTCCAGGCGATGGCTGACGTATACAATCCCCACGCCTGCGTCGCGCAGACGCCGTATTTGCGCAAACAAATGGTCGATCTCTTTCAGGGTAAGCGACGCTGTGGGCTCGTCGAGAAACAGGACCTGCGCCTGCTCCGACACGGCGGCGGAGATCTCCGCCATCATGCGTCGCGCAACGGACAGCCCGCCCGCCAACCCGCGCACATCGAATTCCTCGCCCATGTTGGCGACGAGTTGCTCGGCCTCGCGCGTCGTCGCCGGCCAATTGATCAGCCCCATCGGGCCGCGCACAAGGCCGCGCGCGAGCAACATGTTCTCGGCAATGCTAAGCTGAGGGAAAAGGTCGGATTCTTGATGGACTACTGCGATGCCAAGTCCGGCGGCGTGACGCGGTCCCGTCAAGGAAATCTCGCGGCCGCCCAGAACGATGCGCCCCGAGTCGGGCCGAAACAGGCCCGTCGCGATGTTGATGAGGGTGCTCTTGCCGGCGCCATTCTCGCCGACCAGCGCATGTATCTCGCCGGGCGACACATCGAGCCTGGCCCCGCGCAACGCCGGTACGCCCCCAAACTGCTTGTGGACGTCCGCCAGTTCCAAAACCGGACGAACGCCCGTCAACGCGATGTCCGATTGTACGCGCACATTCCCCCTGCATCGTTATCCGTCGGCGTGCGCGGCGGCCTGCATGGCGCATGTCGCGCAGGTCAAAATTGTAGAAAATGACGCAGCCGGGTTCAAGGCATTGCTGTTTTCCGCAAAGCAAAAGCGGCCGTCCTAAAAAGACGGCCGCCTGACGGCGCAATCGTACCGATTGACCCCTACATTTTCTGCATGAGCTGCAGAAACTCGGCGTTGGTCTTGGTTTTCTTGAGCTTTTCGACAAGGAGTTCGGTGGCCTCGACGGGGCTGAGGGGGCTGAGGATTTTAAGCAGCAGCCAGATGCGCTGGAGTTCGTCGTCCTTGATGAGCAGCTCTTCTTTGCGGGTGCGCGACTTGAGCACATCGATCGCGGGGAAGATGCGCTTCTCCATGAGGCGCCGGTCGAGGTGGATTTCCATGTTGCCGGTGCCCTTGAACTCTTCAAAGATGACGTCGTCCATGCGGCTTCCGGTCTCGACGAGCGCGGTTGCCAAAATGGTCAGGCTGCCGCCTTCCTCGATGTTGCGCGCCGCGCCGAAGAAACGCTTCGGGCGCTGCAATGCATTGGCGTCGACGCCGCCGGACAACACCTTGCCGCTGGACGGCACGATGACGTTATAGGCGCGGGCCAGACGCGTGATCGAGTCGAGCAGGATCACGACATCCTTCTTGTGTTCGACGAGGCGCTTGGCCTTTTCGAGAACCATTTCCGCGACCTGGATGTGACGTTCTGGCGGCTCGTCGAAGGTCGAGGCAATCACTTCGCCCTTGACCGAGCGCGACATGTCGGTCACTTCTTCGGGACGTTCATCGATGAGCAGGACGATGACGTGCGCTTCGGGGTGATTGTTCGTGATGCTGTTGGCGATTTTCTGGAGCAGGACCGTCTTGCCGGTGAAGGGCGCCGCCACGATAAGCCCGCGCTGCCCCTTGCCTATGGGCGAAATCAAATCCATGATGCGGGTGGCCACTTCCGCCTGTCCCGTTTCGAGCACGAACCGTTCATCCGGATGCAGCGGCGTCAGGTTGTCGAAGAGGATGCGTTCGCGCGCGATTTCAGGGCTCTCGAAGTTGACGGCCTCGACCTTGAGCAGCGCGAAGTAGCGTTCGCCTTCCTTCGGCGGACGCACGTGCCCCTGCACCGTGTCGCCGGTGCGCAGACCAAATTTGCGTATTTGCGACGGCGACACGTAGATGTCGTCCGGTCCAGGCAAATACGAATAGTCGCCCGACCGCAGGAAGCCGAAACCGTCCGGCAGAATCTCGAGCGTGCCCTCGCCGTAGATCGCGCCGGCCGCCTCGATGCTATGCTGCAAGATGCGG
>JAKJDA010000064.1:3150-10779 GCA_022706165.1 Candidatus Hydrogenedentota bacterium
TTTTTTGTACCCGCCGTAGTTCTCGACGTTGAGTTGGCGCGCAATGTCGACAAGCTCCGTCATCGACATGCGTTTGAGTTCGTTGATCGACAACTCCGGGCCCGACTTCACGGGCACGTCGCCGTTGCCGTCGCCGTTGCCCTGTGGCGCGGCGCCACCCGGCGCGGCCTGCGCCTCGGCAAGGTCCACATCCACGGACGGATATCCCCCCTGGGGATGGTGATCGGCGGGTCCGCTGCTCCGGCCGTGGCTGCGGCCCGAGGGGCCTTGTCCTCGCGGCGGACCGGACGCATTGCGGCGCGCCGGCCTTCCCTTGGATCGATTCTGCGGTTTGTCGTTGGGTTGGTTCCTGTCGGTCATGTGGGATCCTCTCGGTCTCCTTGGCTGATGCAATGGTATGGGTTCGCCTGTTGTTCGGGTCGTTTTTCCGTCCGGCGGCCATTGAGATCGCTCAATGAATCTCCGCCCAATTCCTGCCGATGCCTACATCCACCTTGAGCGGGACATCCAATGCCATGGCGTTTTCCATGATTTCCCGCATCGTCGCAGCAACGCGATCGGCCTCGCTCGCGGGCGCTTCCACGAGCAACTCGTCATGCACTTGGAGGAGCATTCGCGCGGCAGCGTCTCGCAACGCCGCGTCGAGTCGGACCATCGCCGTCTTGATGATGTCCGCCGCCGTGCCCTGTACCGGCATGTTGATCGCCGCCCGTTCGGCGCCGCGCCGGACGTTCATGTCCGACGCCTTCAATTCGGGCATATAGCGCCGACGTCCCAGCAGCGTCGCGACGTATCCGGTTTCCCTCGCCTTTTCGAGCGTGGCGTCGATCCACGTTCGCACCTTCGGATATTGCGCGAAGTACTGGTCGATGAACCGCGCCGCCTCGGCATTGGAGATGCCCAGGTTCCGGGCCAGGCCATACGGGCTGATGCCGTAAATGACGCCGAAATTGACGGCTTTGGCTTGCCGCCGCATTTCGGGCGTCACCTGTTCCGGCGCCACGCCAAACACGCGCGCCGCAGTGTCGCGATGGATGTCGGCGTCGCGGCGAAACGCCTCTTGAAGATGCGCGTCGCCCGACAAATGCGCCATGACCCGCAATTCAATTTGTGAGTAGTCGGCGGAAACCAGTCGGCAATCGCCTTTTCCGGCGATGAATCCTTCCCGAATTCTCCGGCCGATGTCCGTCCGTATCGGAATGTTCTGCAAATTGGGGTCGCTGCTCGAAAGCCGCCCTGTCGCCGCGACCGCTTGATTGAACGATGTATGAATGCGCCCCGTGTCTGGGTGGATCAACCTCGGAAGGGCGTCCACATAGGTCCCGCGCAGCTTTTCCAAGGTTCGGTATTCGAGAACCTTTGCCGGCAGCGGATGCTCCTGGGCCAGTTCTTCCAGCACGTCGACATCGGTCGAGAAACCCGTTTTCGTACGACGCCGCGGCTTGAGGCCTAACCGGCCAAACAAGACCTCCTGAAGTTGCTTTGGCGAATTGACTTGAAACGCGCCCCCCGCCGCCGTATGAATCTCTTCCTCAAGGTTCGCCAGACGTTGCTCGATTTCCCGTCGCAGTTCCGTGAAGACCTTAAGGTCTAACGCTATGCCTGCCTGTTCTATTCGGGCCAGCACCGCGATCAACGGGCCTTCGATTTCCTCGTAGAGCCGTTCCAGGCCTCTCTCGCGCAGTATCGGACGAAACACGCCCGCCAACCGCCACGCGATGTCCGCGTCCTCGGCTGCATACGCGCAAGCGCTCGCAAGGGGAACTCGATCAAAGGTTATCGCTTTCGGTCCCTTCCCGATCACGTCTTCAATCGGGACCATCCTGCGCTTGAGGTAGTGGAGGCAAACGTCTGATAGATTATGCCTTATCCGGGAGGGGTCTGTCAAATACGATGCAACCATCGTATCGAGGGCTATTCCCGCCAAGGGGGCGCCCGCCCGCTCCAGCACAATCATATCATACTTGATGTTATGCCCCACCTTTCCAATCGCGGGATCGGCGAACAACGGACGCAACCGATCGATCGCGATCTTCTTCGGGATGCAGGTCACGTCGGCCACGGCAAACAACTCGCCGTCCGGAACCGACGAGGTCATTGCTTCGGGCGCATGGCCCACGGGGATATACCAGGCCACTTCCTCCTGGCAGCTCAACGAAATGCCGACCAGTTCCGCGCGCATGGGATCGACGCTCGTCGTCTCGGTGTCCACCGCGCACGAGCCCACGCCGCGGATTTTCGCAATGACCGCGTCCAATTCCTCGACCGTGAGCACGAGACGATAATCGGCGGCGTCGACCTGTTCGGCGGGCGGCAACAACTCTTCCAGCAAGGATTGAAACTCGAGCCTGCCGAAGAGTTCGATGAGTTTGTCGCGATCGAATTCGCGCCGGTCGCAATCGCCCGGCGAAATATCGAGCGGCACGTTGGTCTTGATCGTGACCAATTCGCGGCTGAGAAACGCCATGTCCTTGTCGTTTTCAAGACGTTCGCGCGTCTTGCCCCTGATGGCGTCGATATCGGCGTAGAGTTTTTCCAGCGACAAACGCGATTCGAGCAACGTGCGCGCGGTCTTCTCGCCAATGCCCTTCACGCCCGGCACGTTGTCCGCCGTGTCGCCCATGAGCGCCATGACATCGACCACGTGCTCCGGCGGCACGCCGAAGCGTTCCAGCACTTCCGCCGGCCCGTACACGAGGCCGGTGTTGTTCTTGTAGGGATCGAAGACGCTGACCTTATCCGTCACGAGCTGCAGCGCATCCTTGTCGCCGGTGACCAGCGTGACGTCCATGCCCGCGGCCTCCGCACGCCGCGCCAACGTGCCGATGACGTCGTCCGCCTCGACGCCGGGCGTGCGCACGACGGGGATGTTCAACGCCTCGACCAACTCGTCAATGAGCGGCAACTGCGCCACGAGGTCTTCTGGGGTCGGCGGACGTTGCGCCTTGTACGCGGGGTAGAGATCGTCGCGAAACGTCTTGCCCGGCGCATCGAATACGACTGCGATATGGCTGGGCGCGTGCTCGCGCAGAATCTTCGTCAGCACCCTTGCAAAGCCGAACACGGCATTCGTCGGCATGCCCTTCGAGTTCGTGAGTCCGCGTATCGCGAAAAACGAGCGATAGGCAAACGCGGTGCCGTCGATCAGAAAAATGCGTTCCGGCATTTTGTTGGTCCTTTTTACGATTCACCACAAAGGCACAGAGGACACAGAGAAACACAAAGGAAGAATTCCAGCGCAGAGGTGCGGAGAACGCTGAGGTCGCAGACCCCACTTCCTCCCCCGAATGTTGTGTCTTTTCGTGCCCGTGATTCCTTTCGAAATTTCCACCGCCACGACCGCCTCAAGACACAACGCAAAACGCCGCGAAGGCTTTTCGTAGCGCCCAATCTCTGTGCCGGGCGGTTCTCTCTCTTCTTCGCGTTCTCTGCGCCTCTGCGTTAAATCTCTTTCCCTCTTCGCGCGACGGCCAATACCTGTTCCGCTGCGCGCTGCGATGCGCCGGGGCCGCCAAGGAGACGGCGCACCGCCGCGAGGCCGTCGAGCATCGTTGCGCGCGTCGGCGTATCGGCGATGAGATCGAGCGCTACGGGGAGTATCTTTTCCGTTGTCGCGTCGTGTTGGATGAATTCCGGAACGACCCTGCGCTTGGCCAATATATTCACGAGCGCGATGTGCTCGATCTTCACCAATCGGCGCGCCAACCAATAACTCATCGGCGCGATGCGATACATCACGGCCATCGGCGCGCCAAACAACGCCGCCTCAAGCGTAGCCGTCCCCGACGCCACCAAACAAAACCGCGCCGCCGCGAGCAGCTCGTAATTCTTGCCGACGACCGTCTCCAATGGAAACCCATTCGCCAACGCACGCACTTGCGTCTCGCGCTCGGCATTGACGCAGGGCGTGATGAAGCGCGCGTTCGGGTAACGTTCGCGAATGCCTTTCGCTACATCCAGCATCGGCGCGAGCAGACGCGCAATCTCCTGCTCGCGACTGCCCGGCATGATGCCGATCACAATGTCGCCGCGGAAAATGCCTTCAATATGCGTCGCGGCGATCTGATCGAGCAGCGGATGGCCGACGTACGTGCAGTCGACGCCAATATCGCGATACAGCGCCTCTTCGAACGGCAAGATGACCAGCATCTTGTCGGCCAGCCGCGCAAGCGTGTGGATGCGCCGCTTTTTCCAAGCCCAAACTTGAGGGCTTATGTAATACACTATCGGAATGCCGAGCGCGTGCGCTCTCTTCGCGAGTTCGACGTTGAAACCCGGATAATCGATCAGCACGAGGCAGTCCGGTCGATTACGTTCGATCCGCGCGACGGTTTCGTGAAACAGCCTGCGAATGAAACGCAACGATCGCACAACCTCGACAAAGCCCATGATCGCGCGCCCGGCAAGGTCGTAGCGCAACGCCATGCCCGCCGCCGCCATGCGCTCGCCTCCCAGACCCTCGCATGCCACGTCCGGCGCAAGCGCCCGCAACGCACGAACCAGGTTCGCGCCATGCATGTCGCCCGACGATTCGCCGGCTGAAAAAAAGATGCGTGTCACGTTGTTATTCCGGGCTAGCTGTCGTGTCCTGGGGCGGCTCAATGTCCATTTGCTCAAGAACCCGAATCAGGTCGAGAAGATCGGATCGGCAGACCGCCCAAACTCGTTCATGCCGAATGTCCCCGTAGTCATGGGCCAACACATTCCGTTGAGCAACGATAGAGCGCCATGGAATTTCGGGGTGGGTCTCGCGAAAGCCGGCACTCAAACAACGCGCCGCTTCGCCCACAACTTCGAGGTTCCGTTCGACTGCGTTGCGAAACATCCGGTCTGCTATGTAGTCGTTATAGCATCGTCCATGCGCGAAAGCCGCAATCGCTCGCGCGGCATCCAGCATATCCCACAATCGCGCCTTGTCCCGCGGATCAGGCTGCATACACCACCTCGTGGGTGTTCAGGATTTCCTGCCGCCGCCACGGATTGCGCAACGCCTCACGTTCGACGATATCCACCGATCGCCCAAACAAGGCCTCCATTTCGGCCTTCATGTCCATAAGCTCCCACAGATTCCACGGTGCGCTAGGTTCGAAACTCACCATGACGTCCACATCGCTCGATGGCGAGAAATCATCGCGGAGTACGGAACCAAACAAAGAAAGCTCGCGCACACGCCACTTTGCGCACAGTGATTTCAGTTGGTCCATGTCAATCGGGATTCGGCTTGGCATTGATGGACTCCTTGCGATTCAAAGGAAAGTCAACCGGGGAAACCCCTCTTGGGAAGAAGGGTTTCCCTGGATCCCTTCCCAAGAACTTTTGTTGGCTTCGCTGATCGTCAACGACTAGCGGAGTCATCAAACGTTTCTGGAAGGGGGCCTGGGGGGAATCTCTTTCCCAAAGAGGTCCCCCCCAGAAAATCCCACCCTCTTACTGATACACCTTCCGCAACGAGGTGGGCAGTATGCTGAGGGCTTCGCGGTATTTGGTCACGGTGCGGCGCGCGATGTTGATGCCCTGCGTTTTCAGCATATCGGCGATCTTCTGATCGCTCAAGGGGCGCGCCTTGTCTTCGTCCTCGATCATCTTCTTGATGAGGCTCTGCACGCTCTTCGACGACTGCGACTCGCCGCTGTCCTTGCGCAGGCCCGGCGAGAAAAAGTACTTCATCTCGAACAGCCCCTGGGGCGTTTGCATGTATTTGCCGCGCGTCGTGCGGCTGACGGTCGCCTCGTGCACGCCGACCACGTCGGCGATTTCCTGGAGCGTGAGCGGCTTGATGCACTCGACGCCCTTGTCGAGGAACTCGCGTTGGACATCGACGATCGCGCGGGCGATGCGCAGGATGGTGTTTTGCCGCTGTTCGATGTTGCGGATGAGCCACTTCGCGCTCTCGACCTTGTCGCGGACGTACTGTTTCTCCTCGCGCGTCATGTTGCCCGTGCGCAGCATCTGGCGGTAGTGGCCGTTGATGCGCAGTTCCGGCAACGACGTGTCCGCGAGATACACCAGAAACTCATCCTCGTCTTTCTCGACAATCACGTCCGGCGTCACGTACTGCGTCGGTTCATAGGAATATTCATGTCCCGGCCACGGATTCAGGGTGGCCAGCAAGGTCTTGAGCTGCTCGACGCGTTCCGGCGCGACGCCCATGTCCTTGGCGATTTTGGGAATCTGCCGGTGTTCGAGCGCCTCGAGATGTTCCGCCACCAGCGTGCGCAACTCCGGCTCGTCCGGGTACTCGACGTCGATTTGGAGCAGCAAGCACTCGACCACGTCCCGTGCGCCGACGCCCGTCGGCTCAAAGCGCTGGACCAATTGCAGGACTTTCTCGACCTCCTCGACGGACGCCCCGGACTCCTGGGCGATCTGCTCGATACTGCCCATGAAATACCCGCGCCCGTCGATTTCGCCGACAATCTGCTCGCCGATGGCATAGGTCCGGTCGTCCGAAGCGGTGAAACGGAGCTGCGTCAGCAACCGCGACGTGAAGGATTCTTCCTTCGTGATCGAGTTTTCGTAGAACTCCCGGCGACCGTCGGCCTCGGGATTCCGGCTCAAGTCGCGGCCCATCGAGTGCGGTTCTATCAACGAATGCGCATACGAGTCCAAATCAAAAGGGCCGTCATCCAACATCTCCGACCCATCCGACGTGGTCGTGGCGTTCTGGTCGCGCGGCGGTTCGGGCGCCGGTTCCTGAAGCTTCGGGGCAATATCGAGGACAGGGTTCGTTTCGAGCTCCTGCTGGATGTATTGCTCGAGTTCCAACCCCGACAACTGCAAAATCTGAATGGCCTGCTGCATCTTCTGCGTCAGCATCAGACGCTGGGTCTGCGTCTGGGCCAATCGGTGTTCCATATGCATCATAGCGAGAAGGCGCTCCCTGTCACGCAGCATTTCCGGACGAAAACCGCCGGGCGATACCCGGCCCACGCACGATGCGACGAGGCCGGAAAGCAACTCACATGCCATTATAAGTCCGATCACGCAGTCCTGTCAATTGAAGAACTCCCGTTGCCGCGCTATAATCTCCGAAAAGTCAATGATTTAGGCCTGTTTGAGTCTGCTTGGAATGACGCGCGTGCGCATTCCAGAAATTACTACAGAGGACCTCGCCTTGATCCGGTTCTCCCTTCTTGGCAGCGGCAGCAGCGGCAACGCGACGCTGGTCATCACCCCCACCTCAAAGGTGCTGATCGACGCGGGACTGAGCTTCAAGCAGCTTCAGATGCGCGCCGCCGCCCTCGGCGAAGACCTTGACGGCCTCTCCGCGGTATTCGTCACGCACGAACATACCGACCACGTCCACGGCATCGGCGTGCTGTCGCGCAAACTCGGGACGCCGATTTTCATGACCGAGGGCACGCGCACTGCCCTCCCTGCCTCTATCGGCGTCGTGTCCAATATCGAGGTCTTCGACGCGGGCGACGAGGTGGGCATCAATGGCTTGTCGGTGACGAGTTTCAGTGTGTCGCATGACGCGACCGATCCGGTCAGCTACACGATCGGGTACAACGGGGCCAAGCTGGGCATGGCGGCGGACCTCGGCCACGCGTCGCAGCTCGTGCGCAGCCGGCTGGCCCATTCACAGGCCCTCGTTCTCGAAAGCAACTACTGCCCGAACATGCTCAC
>JAKJDA010000649.1 GCA_022706165.1 Candidatus Hydrogenedentota bacterium
ACGCTCTATGTGCCCATCACGCACATCGACATGGTCCAGAAATTTTCGACGGGCGAGGGTGCGCTGCCGAAGATGGACCGGATCGGCGGCGCGACGTGGGCCAAGACGAAGGCGCGCGTCAAGAAGGCCGTGAAGGACATGACCGAGGAGCTCGTCACGTTGTACGCTGCGCGGCAATCGCGTGAGGGCCACGCGTACACGCCCGACACGCCGTGGCAGACAGAGTTCGAGGACGCCTTCGAATACGACGAGACGCCGGACCAGCTTCGCGCAATTGCAGAAGTGAAGCGCGACATGCAGTCGACGCGTCCGATGGACCGGCTCGTGTGCGGCGACGTGGGCTTCGGCAAGACGGAGGTCGCGTTGCGTGCGGCATTCAAGGCGGTGATGGATGGCAAGCAGGTCGTGGTGCTTGCGCCGACCACGGTGCTCGCCGAACAGCATTACCTGACGTTTTCAGAGCGCATGGCGGATTTTCCCGTGCGGATCGCGATGTTGAGCCGGTTCCGCACGATGAAGGAACAGAAGGAAGCGCTCGAAAAACTCCAGGCAGGCGAGGTCGACATCGTGATTGGCACGCACCGCGTCACGTCGAAGGACATGAAGTTCAAGGACCTCGGACTCGTGATCATCGACGAGGAGCAGCGCTTTGGCGTCGCGCAGAAAGAACGCCTCAAACACATGCGCACAACCGTCGACACGCTGGTTATGTCCGCCACGCCCATCCCGCGCACATTGAACATGGCATTGCTCGGCGTGCGCGACATGAGCGTCATCAACACCGCGCCGAACGATCGCCTTCCGGTGCACACCTGCATCGAGCATTTCGACGAGCAGCTCATCCGCGAAGCGATCGAACGCGAACTG
>JAKJDA010000650.1 GCA_022706165.1 Candidatus Hydrogenedentota bacterium
GCGGCAACGACCCTGACAAGGACGGTCAAAGTCATCCTCTGACCCGTAAGGAGCGTCGTTCGCGGGACACTGCGCCAGCGTGCAGGCAGCAGCGCATAGCCATAATGCGCTGCAAAGCCCTCATAGCAGTCCAATTCGCCTTATTTTTGTTTTGGGAGCATAGGAGTGATGCGGCCTTGCTTGTCGAATGCGATGCGCAGTATGGCGGAGCGTTCGATGAATGGGGCGTGGGCCTCGCTCCCGAAAAAGGTGCTGTGCCATCTCCCACGGCGGTCTTTGAAGCACATATTATGTCCTCCATTGGGGATTGTGATGTATCGCTCGGTCCGCCTTGGATGCCAACCCCAACTTGATCGGCGCAGGGATGAAATCCTATAGTTACGCCTTTCCGGAAAAGCAGGTATAATATCTACAATTGCCGATGCAGCAGGAAGAGGGCAGGCGCATGCTTTTGGCCGTTTTTGGCGATATCCATGGCAATTTCCCTGCTTTCGAGGCCGTCATGAAGCACATCGACGGACGGGGCATACAGACCATCGTGAACGCAGGCGACTCCGTAGCGGGATTTTGGTGGCCCAACGAAGTCATCGAACACCTTCGGATGCGCCGCATATACAGCGTCCAAGGAACCATGGACCGACGCGCAGTCCTCTTCCAGAGGGGCCCAATCAAAACGCGGACAAAACTCTCCGAAGAAGTGACGCGCGACATTGAATGGACCCATTACCATTGCCGGAGCGACAACCTCGAATTTCTACGCGCTCTGCCCAAGCGGCGCATGTTCGCCGTGGAAGGGTTCAGCGTATTTGTGTGCCATGGCTCCCCCACAAGCCAAGACGACGGCCTGCACGACAGCGAT
>JAKJDA010000651.1:0-243 GCA_022706165.1 Candidatus Hydrogenedentota bacterium
GACGCCTCGGTCGACATATGTGGGCGGCCGTTGCTCGACCGGGTCACGTGGCATCTGGCACCGGGAGAACGCCTCGGCATCGTCGGCGTCAACGGCTCCGGCAAGTCCACCCTCCTCCGCGTCCTTGCCGGCGAGCTCGGTCTCTCCTCCGGCAAGCGCAAGGAGGGCGTGACGGTTCGGATCGGACATCTGACCCAGGAGGTCCGCGAGCTCGATCGTCTCGCCGGGGTCCGGGTCATCGAT
>JAKJDA010000651.1:335-825 GCA_022706165.1 Candidatus Hydrogenedentota bacterium
AAGCGCCTCGGCTTCCCTGGGCCGCGCCAGCAGACGCGGGTGAGCGACCTCTCCGGTGGTGAGCGACGCCGCCTGCAGATCCTGCGCCTCCTCATGGACGAGCCCAACGTCCTCCTCCTCGACGAACCCACCAACGACCTCGACATCGAGACCCTCACCTCCTTGGAAGATGTGCTCGACGGCTGGGCCGGCACGCTCGTCGTCGTCTCCCACGACCGCTATCTGCTCGAGCGGGTGGCGTGGACGAATACCTCGGGTTGCGGGCCAGTGGGGTCGGCGGCCGAGCACTTTCGGCACCCGCTTCCCCCAGCAACTTGAGAGTGCACGACTTGCCGGTGCTTGGCTCAGATCTCCGGCAAGTCGTGCACTCTCAAGTGGAGATCCGGGAAGCGCGCAAGGTCATGGCCCGCGTGGAGAAGCAGCTGTCCCGGCTGGCCCAGCGTGAGGAACGCCTCCATGCGGCGATGGCCGAGGCTGCCGCCGATCACGC
>JAKJDA010000652.1:0-253 GCA_022706165.1 Candidatus Hydrogenedentota bacterium
ATAAAATAATGAAGAAAGGAGGAAAAAATGAAGAAAATTGGTTTATTGTTAGTATTGGTTTCGTTAACAGTAATGCTGGTAGGATGTGCAACGCCTTTTCCATATGGGATGTTATACACAGAGGTAAAGGCTCCTGTTGCTGCTGCCGGGGGAGTATCCTATAGTAGGGTAGGGACGGCAAAATCTACTTCCATCCTCGGATTAGTTGCAACCGGTGATTCAAGCATTAAAACTGCCGCATCTAACGGTGGAA
>JAKJDA010000652.1:263-807 GCA_022706165.1 Candidatus Hydrogenedentota bacterium
GCGAATATACTACCACAGTCTACGGCGACTAATTAACAATAAGTATTTAATAAAAAAGCAGGCACCTAAAAATGCCTGCTTTTTTATTATTTAAGTGGGCGATAGAGGACTTGAACCCCTGACCCTCTGCGTGTAAAGCAGATGCTCTAACCAACTGAGCTAATCGCCCCAGCTATAAATTTTGTTTATTTTAACTTAAAATACGCGCTATTGCAAGGATGGATTTAATCAATCTGCTGCGCGGTTAAGAATACCGATTTAGCTAAGGCATCAAAGAAATTCTGGTAAGGCCCGGGTGAATTTATGGCCTTAATCCCGTACTGGGCATTCGCCCTTACTAAAAGCTGCTTACTCCCCTTCTCCCTGGTGATAACCGTCATCTTCAAAACCTGATTATCGACAAACTTTGTAGCCGAAACTATCCCTAAATCATAATCCGCCTTGGTAAGTACAAAATCTAAATCCTGTAAAGTAGCCATAATACTGCGCATCATCTTTTCTTTATCGCTGGTATCAAACGCCCGGGTCTGAATACTGCGCAGCT
>JAKJDA010000653.1:0-270 GCA_022706165.1 Candidatus Hydrogenedentota bacterium
CCTTCAGGGTCAGGGTGCCCCGCACCACCACGAAGAAGGCTTCGGCGTTGGTGGGGTGGGGCGGCATGGCCTCCCCGGGGGGAAGCACCACATGGGCCACCAGGAGGCTCCAGCGGTCCGGACGGTCCACCACCTTTTCCGCAATGCGGGCATCGGTGGTCTGGTAGGTGAAGACTTCGGGCTGCATGGAACCTCCTTCGAAAGGGTTTCAGGCGCGGGCCAGATCCCGGGTCATGTCTGCCTTGGCATCGCTGCCGATCAGCTGCAGGT
>JAKJDA010000653.1:295-789 GCA_022706165.1 Candidatus Hydrogenedentota bacterium
GACAGCAGCACGGCCACGGCCTTCTGCTCGAACCAGCTCAGGGTGATGGAAAGGGGCAGATCGTTCACCCCGCAGCCCGCCGCCTGAGCCAGCCCCGCAGCCACCTGGATGGCGCCGTAGGCGTTGTTGCACTGGCCCATGTCCATGAGCCGGGGCAGGCCCAGATGGGTGCCGTAATCGTGGCCCATGATGCGGTACTTGCCGCAGCCGAGGGTGAGGATGAAGGCAGGCTCGGCGCCATCGCAGCCGCCCACCACGAAGAAACGGCTGATCTGGCCCGCCTGCACGGCCTTCAGGATGTCGTCAGCCTTGGACAGGATCACGCTGTGGTGGAAGCCCACGGGCATGGTGCCGAAATCCCGGGCTTCCAGGGGGCCCAGCTCCCGGGCCTTGGCGATGACGGCGCTGAAATCGTCGGTGGTGAGGCGGGTGACACCCGGAGCCGCGGTGGTTCGGTTGGAGAACACGCGATCCGCGTAGGAGGCCTTGGGTTC
>JAKJDA010000654.1 GCA_022706165.1 Candidatus Hydrogenedentota bacterium
CCGGGTCAGCAGCTCGTTACCCTCTTCCATAATCGTCAGGTCGGCGGCAAAGTTGGTGTCGAAAACCGCATGGAATCCGAGGCGGCGCAGTGCCGTCACCATGCGTCCGGTCACCAAGGTGCCCGGCTCAAGGCCAAAGCATTCGCCCAGTGCTGCACGGATCGCCGGAGCCGTCTGAACGACCACGGTTTTCGTCGGATCGTCCAGCGCCGCCCAGACTTCCTGCACCTGATCACGCTCGGAAATCGCACCGACAGGGCATACCGCGGCACACTGCCCGCACTGGACACAGACGATATCATCGAGTTCACCGGCAAAGGCGGGCCCGATCACGGTTTCAAAACCGCGGCCCTGCGGGAAAATACCGCCCACACTCTGGGTGTCGGCGCACACGGTAACGCAACGGCGGCACAGCACGCACTTTGCGCTGTCGCGCACCAGTGCCGGGGTGCTGTCGTCCACAAGTCTGCGGCTCTTTTCACCCTGATAGGTGATGTCCCGGATGCCGAGATCCCGTGCGAGCGCCTGCAGTTCGCAGTCGTCGTTGCGGTCGCACACCTGGCAGTCGCCGGTATGATCGGAGAGCAGCAGCTCCACCACCATTTTACGGGCGGCACGCGCTTTTTTGCTGTTCGTATGCACGACCATGCCGTCACTCACCGGCGCAACACAAGACGCGACCAGCGTACGGGCGCCTTCCACTTCCACCATACATACACGGCAGGCACCAATAGCCTGAACGTCTTCCAAATAAC